>JBDSDS010000293.1:0-3598 GCA_039920445.1 Chloroflexia bacterium | reverse complement strand
GTGATGGCTTTCCTGATCCTGAACATTGGTCTCACTGTGGTCGCCTTTCTCGTTTACTTCGAGCGTAAGGTTGCCGCCCATATGCAGGCCAGACAAGGACCGAACCGCGCAGGGCCGATAGGCTTATTGCAGAGTTTTGCCGACCTGATAAAGATGCTCAAGAAGGAAGACACCACGCCTGCCGGGGCCGACAAATGGGTTTTCTTCCTCGCTCCTATCGTATCGACCTTCGCAGCCCTCGGCGCGCTGGCGTTCATCCCGTTCGGCCCCGGAGTTGGCACGCCCGGCTATGTAGACCTCTTTGGGCGGCAGACCGACTGGTTTATTGCGGCAGACGTGAACGTTGGTATGATCATTGTGTTGGCGTTATCGTCGCTTGGGGTGTACGGCCTGCTGATGGCGGGCTGGGGCTCTAACAGCAAGTATTCTCTTCTGGGCGGGCTTCGCGCTTCGTCTCAGGCGATCAGCTACGAAATCATACTGGGTATCTCGCTCGTGGGTGTGTTCCTTCTCAGTGGCTCCCTCAGCCTCGGTGGGATTACTATGGCACAACATCCCACACTGCACCAGGCGGGCACTCCGGGCCTTTGGTTCATCCTGCTCCAGCCGGTTGGCTTCATAATATTCCTTACCTCGGCAATTGCTGAGACCAACCGCACCCCGTTCGATCTGCCGGAGGCCGAGTCCGAGCTTGTGGGCGGCTACCATACTGAGTACAGCGGCATCCGATTTGGCCTTTTCTTCCTCAGCGAGTACATAGCGATGCTCACCGTCTCCGCCGTGACCGCAGTCTGCTTCCTGGGCGGGTGGCTTTCTCCTTTCGAGGCGCTGGTGGCAGGGACCAATATCCCGTTCATCTCTGGCCTGCTCGGTGGAGGGCTGCACTGGCTCGTCTTCAAGATAGCGGGCTTCATCTTCATGTATTACTGGCTGCGGTGGACGTTGCCCCGGTTCCGCTACGATCAACTCATGGGTTTGTGCTGGAAGGTATTCCTACCGATAATTCTGCTCAATATAATGGTAATCGCTGTGATGAAGTTGATCTTCTTCCCGCCCGGCACTCCACTCACATCTTACAACCCGCTCTACTGGTGGATAATGGCGGCGATGCAGGTAGCGCTAGGCTTCCTGGCCCTATATGGCTTCTCGCGGCTCGCCGGTATGGGTTGGTTCGGCAAGGCCGAGCGCGCTATATTGGTTGACCGCCAGGTTATCCTTGTGCGCAATGTGCATGGCGGGCGAGGCACCATCGAGGGAGAAGCGACGGTGAAGTCGTGAAGTATCAGCCGTCAGCTATCAGCTTCACGTTTCACGTTTATAGCTGGCAACTGACAGCCAGTAGGGGAGAGGTATGGAATTAGTCAATCAGGTCGGTGGATTCTTTCTAACTTTACGCCAGTTCTTCCGACCTACAATCACGGTGGAATACCCCGACGCGATGCGCGAACTTGCCCCGCGCTTCCGTGGAGCCGTCGGCTTGCTGCCGCACCCGGAGACGGGACGTGAGAAGTGTGTCGGCTGTGGTTTGTGTCCGCAGATTTGCCCTGTAGACTGCATCACGATAGGCGTGGTAGAGGACGTGCAGCCCGAAGCCGACCATACCGGCGACTGGCACCCATTCGAGCATTACTACCTCAAGGGCCTCGATCCCCTGGAAGACCGCTCGAAGAAGATGCGCTACTATTACGAGATCAATGAGACCCGTTGCCTTTACTGTGGGCTGTGCGTCGAGGTCTGCCCGGTAGAGGCAATCATCATGAGCCACCACTTCGAGATGGCGACCGACAACCGGGGCGAGACGATCTACGATAAGGAAAAACTGCTCAACCTCGGCAAGACCTACATGGCCGAGCTTAACATCAGGCTCGACTCGGAAGCACGGGCCGCCGGGCTTGCGGGAGTCGACAAGTTGCCGGGCATGGAGAGCGTCAACATGATAGGCGGCACCACGCGACCCACACAACTTGGGCGGCCTGTGGGTCCTGAGCAAACAGGCAGAGGCGCGGAAGCCTACAGCGACGAGCCGAAGATTACGTGAAACGTGAAACGTGAGGACGGATAAAGATAATCACGTATCACGTATCACGTTTCAAAACGAGAGAGGGCAAGAGCAATATGAACATAACCATCGGCGATGTAGTTATACCGATACCGCCGATAGGGCAGCAAGTATTTATGGGGGCAGCGGGCCTGGCGATTCTTGGCGGGGTGATGATGATCACGCGCAAGAACGCAGTCCACGCGGCGCTCTGGCTGGTAGTTACCTTTTTCCAACTTGCCCTCATGTATATCTTGCTTGGGGCAGAGTTCCTGGCCGCGCTCCAGGTGCTGGTCTATACGGGCGCTATCGTCGTGCTCTTCCTGTTTGTTATCATGCTCCTGGGCCTGCGCGAAGGGCCGCAGCTTGGTGGTTTACACACGGCGCAATTGTGGGCCGCGTGGCCGGTCGGGCTGATCCTCATGGTGGAGATAATTACGGTTATCCTGTTCAGCTCACAGCCTCGGCAGGCGCAAATTGGTGATATTGTTGGGGGCCAGACGGTTGTATGGACCACGGAGCATGTGGCTGAGGTCGGTGGTAACGTACAGGCCTTAGGGCAGACCCTTTACACGCAATATCTCCTCCCGTTTGAAATAGCCTCACTTATTCTGCTGCTGGCGGTAATTGGCGCGATAGTGCTTGCGCGTAAGGAAGAACCGTCGGAGGTCGAGGAGATGATTCCGTCTGTCGGTATTTCTCTAGCCCGGCGTACTACCTCCAATTCTCCGCAGGAAGAGCAGCTTGAGAAGAAACTCTTCCCGGCGCTGGGTAGGAGACGAGCCGTGCGAGTTCCCGGCGAGGAAATGCCCACGGTAGAGCAGCCGAGTGGCTATGGCGCGGGTACCACCGCCGGGGTTGAAGTCGAGGGCGCAGGTTACGAGAACGGAGGTAAGGGGTAGATGTTCATGCTGTATTCTTTGTTGGCCCAGCCTCAGCCTATCGAGCCGACCACTGTATCGCAGACAACGGGCGTGCCGCTCGCCTGGTTCCTGGCGGTGAGCGCGATCCTGTTCAGTCTCGGATTCATAGGCGTGCTCACAAGACGTAACGTGCTGATCATATTCATGTCAGCCGAACTAATGATGAATGCCGTCAATTTATCGTTGATCGCGTTTGGCCTGCAACTAAACTCGATGGCCGGGCAGAACTTCGTGGTATTTGTTGTGACGGTCGCGGCAGCCGAAGCTGCGGTTGGCCTGGCTATCATCCTCTCGCTGGTACGCCAGAAGCCGACTATCGACACGACTGATATTGACATAATGCGGCAATAAGGTTCAGATGTGAAGATGCCAAGGTAGAGCAGAAGCCATGGAAATTGATGTGCCGGTGACGATTGCGTGTGGTGTTGGCATTGCAGCCCTCTGCCTCTTCTTGCTATGGCTGGATAATATGAATAGGCACGCATCGCCGGGCCAGGGGCGAAAAGAGCTTGATGATCGGAGGAGCATACAGAGCATAAATGCAAATACAAATGAGTTTATAAGAGAGATGAGAGAGATGAGAGAGAAGGGGGCCAGCGAGCCTTCAGGCGGCAGCAGAAAGCAAGATACCCAGAGC
>JBDSDS010000292.1:0-6113 GCA_039920445.1 Chloroflexia bacterium | reverse complement strand
ACGAATTACGAATTACAAATTACGGATTGAAGTAAGATCGTTCGTAACCGCTAATTCGTAATTCGTAATTCGTAATTCGTAATTACGGAGAAACGATGGCAAGATACACAGGACCAGTATGTAAATTATGCAGGCGCGAGGGGATGAAGCTCTTCTTGAAGGGCGAGAAGTGCTTTACGAAGTGTACCCTTGAACGCCGCCCGCAACCGCCGGGACCGCACGGCCAGCGTCGCGCCCGCAAGGTGTCGGACTTTGGCCTCCAGCTTCGAGAGAAGCAGAAGGCCCGCCGCTTGTATGGTGTGCTCGAAAAGCAGTTCCGCCGCCATTTTGAGGCCGCCGAGCGCAGGCCCGGTGTTACAGGTGAGAACCTGCTGCAGGTGCTCGAAATGCGCCTCGACAACGTGGTATACCGCCTCGGCCTGGCCGACTCGCGGCCCCAGGCACGCCAATTGGTGCGCCACGGCCACATCGATGTGAACGGCCACAAGGTTGACGTGCCCTCCTATATGTGCAAGCCTGGCGATGAGCTAGTCGTGCGCGAAGGGTCGAAGGCTAACGAGTTCTTCCAGGTGATGCAGCCGCAGCTTGCGCGCAAGCAGATCGCAGGTTGGATGGAGCTTAACACCGGCACGATGACAGGCCGCGTGATGCGAGTCCCGTTGCGCGATGAGCTAGACCTCAACCTGAACGAGTCCCTCATCGTCGAGTATTACAGCCGCTAACCAAGTGATGCGTGAAACGTGATGCGTGAGTTGGATCACGTTTCACGTTTCACGCATCATGCACGGAATAGGAGAAACAGGTGAGCAACGCAACCCCAAGCGTCATGCCAAATGTGACGGCAGTAGCCACCGCTACCAATTACGGCCGGTTCGTGATCGGCCCGATGGAGACGGGTATCGGTATACCGCTGGGCAACGCTTTGCGCCGGATTCTGCTCTCATCGCTGCCCGGCTCGGCTGTCACCAGTGTGCGTATCCAGAATGTGTATCACGAGTTCTCGTGCATACCATCGGTGCGCGAAGACGTTACTGAGATAGTTCTCAACGTAAAAAATATCCGTCTGCGCGCATACAGTGACCGTTCGATACGCCTCCAACTCAGCAAGAGGGGCATGGGCGAAGTACGCGCAGGTGATATAGATGTGCCCGCAAACGTAGAGCTGGTCAACCCTGATCTAGTGATCGCTACCCTCGACAGCGACGACGCTCAGTTCGAGATGGAGCTTACAGTCGAGCCTGGCCGCGGCTACGTATCTTTCGATGCAAGAGAGGGCCTGCCGATTGGCTCGATACCTGTAGATGCTACATTCTCGCCCATCCCCAAGGTCAACTACCTTATCGAGACAGCCGACTTCGACCTGCTCACATCGGCTTACGACCCGGAGGATGGTACTCCAGAGCTGGCCCTGGATGACGTTGAAGGCAAAGAGCAGGTACTTATAGAGATCTGGAGCGACGGCACGATTGACCCGGGTGAAGCCCTTAGCCTCGCCGCCCAGTTATTGGCGCAGCACTCTTCGTTGATCGCAAACTTCAACAAGATAGTGGTGCCTCCTCAAGGCCGTGAACTTCCCGGCATAGACATTCCCGCGCATCTTTTTGAGATGTCGATTGAAGACCTTAGCCTTTCGATGCGTACTTATAACTGCCTCAAGAGGAGCGGTGTCACCAAGGTCGGCCAGATATTGCGTATGGACAGGAAGGAGCTGCTTGGACTACGTAACTTTGGTGAGAAATCATTCGATGAGCTTTATGAGGTTCTTTCGACCCGTGAGCTTATCCCGCCCGGCGTCCCTCTTGACTTTTCGGTAGGCTCGCCCGTTGATAGTGGCGGAGACGAAGGCGAGGGCGGCGAAGGGGACAATGAAGGCGTGGACAGCGCCGACATGGAAATTGGCTACGCTGAGATGACCGACGACGCTTCCGAACCGGCAGTCTACATGGCCGAACCGTCAGGCAGCGCGGACGGGCAAAGCCTCCAGGTTGTAGATGAACTAGGCGTGAGCGAAGGGAGCGCGGCCATGGCTGCCGGTATCTTTATCGATGATGAGCCTGCTTCCGAGATAGACATGGTGGACATCCCGGATATGGTAGAGGCGGGTAACGTGGAAGCAGAAGCCAAACCAAAGAAGAGCAGCAAGAAGTAGAGTTTACGTGCGAGCCTCGTTGAGGTCAACCGCCTGGAAAATAGGAGAAGACGATGCGACATAAAATGAAGGGCCGTGGCCTTGCCCGCTCAAGCGGTGAGCGCCGGTCGCTCTTCCGCAACCAGCTTGTGAGCCTGATGATGCATGAGCGGATTCGGACCACCTCGGCAAAGGCCCGCGAGCTTCAGCCTTTAGCTGACCGTGTGCTGGCGCTGGGGCGCGAAGACACCGAGCACAACCGGCAACTTGCTCACTCCGCGCTGGCGAACTCTCTCATGGTGCGTAAGCTGTTCGAGGAGATCGGCCCGCGCTATGTTGACCGCCACGGTGGGTATACTCGCCTTTACAAGTTGGGCCGGCGTCCGGGCGATGGCGCTCTTGTCTGCCAGCTAGAACTCGTCGAAGGTTAATTTTACTCAGGGATTGCGGGCCGCATTCGAGATTAGAACAAGGCCCCGCATACTGAATTATATTCCGTTTACGGAACTTGCACCTTAAATTAGTAATACAATACGACGGCGCCGACTTCTCCGGCTCGCAGCTTCAGGCGGCGGACAAGGGGAGGACTGTGCAGGGAGAGCTTGAGCAGGCTCTGGTGCGACTGACGGGATCTCCAATCAGGGTAGACCTGGCGGGCCGCACAGATACCGGAGTCCATGCGTGGGGTCAGGTGGCAAGCTTCGATTTTCCGGCAAGAAGCAGGCTTGATCAGCCTGAAGTTGTTACAAGAGCACTCAACGGCATTTTGCCCCGTGATCTAGCGGTTATTTCGGCGGAGCAGGTAAAACCAGGCTTTCATGCAAGGTTCAGCGCCCGGAGCAGAGCGTATCGCTACCTGATACTGAATGCTCCCTATGCGAGGCCGTTGCTCAGGCGCTACAGCCTTCATGTTACGAGAAATCTCGATCTGGGGGCGATGCGTGAGGCAGTATCGATGCTCGCAGGCACGCATGACTTTGCTTCGTTCGCGGGGCATGGCATGGGCGTACCGGGCGCAGATGCTGATAGGCCGAGCACTATACGCAACATATTGATGGCGAGGCTTGTAACGCTTGACCCGGAAGCCAATTTTTGGGCATGGCAAGCAGAGCAGACTATTAGTGGACAGGAAGGAAACCTTCTGGCGATTGACCTGGTAGCGAACGCTTTCCTGCCGAATATGATACGCAACATCGTGGGTACATTGCTCGAAGTGGGCGGCGGCAAGCGTACTGTCGCAGAGTTTGGCAACGTGTTAGAGAGTAAAGACCGGCGGCTTGCCGGTCCAACGGCAGGGCCTCACGGCCTTTGCCTCATGTGGGTAGAATACTAGACCGGGGAACAGGGCCGGGGGCCAGTGGTTAGCATACGCGGACCTTTGACCCCTGACCCGAGCAGCCCCTAACAATGGAGCAACAAATGAGCACAAAGACATACACACCAACTGCCGCCGAGGCAGAATCGCAGCGCGACTGGTACGTCATAGACGCTGAGGGGCAGACCCTCGGACGCCTGGCTACCCTCGTGGCGGCTGTGCTGCGCGGCAAGAATAAGCCGACCTTCAGCCCACACATGGACATGGGCGACTTCGTCGTGGTCACTAACGCGGAGAAGATAGTTGTCACGGGCAAGAAGTTCAGCGACAAGATCTATTACAGCCACTCAGGCTACATGGGATCGCTCAAGGCTATTCCGTTCGACGTGATGCAGGAGAAGCACCCGACACGCGCAATAGAGGCAGCCGTAAAGGGCATGCTTCCCCGCAACCGCCTGGGCGACCAGATGATAACCAAGCTGAAAGTCTACGCAGGCGGCAAGCACCCGCACATCGCCCAGAAGCCCAAGCCGCTCCGCATCAATGCAGAGACCGGCGCATTGGAACCGGTTACTAAGTAATTATGAGTTTTGAATTATGAATTATGAATTACTATCACGGTTCATCCATTCAAAACTCATAATTCATAATTCTCCAAAGGGGGGAAAGATGGACCAGACAAAGACAGAGACTAAACAGGCGTACTTCTATGGCACGGGACGCCGCAAGAGCGCAGTGGCTCGCGTCAGGCTTTATCCGGGCAGTGGGCAGATCGTGGTCAACAGCAAGAGCGTCGAGGACTACTTCGGCGCAAGGGCAGTCTACCACCAGATGGTAAACCACCCGCTTGAACTGACCGAAAGCATGAGCAAGTACAACGTCACAATCAAAGTGCTCGGTGGTGGGGTAACAGGTCAGGCAGGCGCGGTACGCCACGGGTTGGCGCGCGCCCTCATCCAGGCCGACCCGGCTTTGCGTACTATCCTTAAGAAAGCAGGCCTGCTTGCCCGCGACGCCCGCGAGAAAGAGCGCAAGAAGCCCGGTCTCAAGCGCGCTCGTAAGGCTCCTCAGTACACAAAGCGGTAATTATCTCCTGTTGTAACAGCCTCCGGTTGGACGGTCAGTACAACACAGATTTTCGCTTCAATATAGCATCAAAAAGAGGGTCATGGTTTCAGTGATATGATGCCTTGACCCTTTGTGGCGCCAATTGTACCAACTGCAAAAGAGAAGAGGTAGGGGTCGCGAACGGTTCCCTACCTCTTCAAACACATCGCTAATAAGCGAGTCTGACTAGTCTGTTATCTTATCGACAGCATCCTTAACATTGTCCCGGACAGAGCCTGCCGCGTCTTTTATGTTACCCTTGGCTTGTCCCATCTTGCCCTCTGCCTGGTTGGCTTCGCCACGGGCTTGAGCATCGGCGTCACCGGTCGCCTCGCCTGCCTCTTCCTGAATCTTGCCGCCTATCTCCTGGGCCTTACCTTTTACCTTATCTCCGAATCCGTCACCCATGATATGTTCTCCTTTCATACTTACGCTGAGAGGATGCTATTCATGTCATCCTATTGACTATAAGAGCAAGTAGTGTGCCTACAGCCGCTTCGGCCCCTTGACTATCTCTGATCCCCCTCAAGTTTTACTTACACCCTGGGGCGAGAATGACGACAACCCGCAACTTACTTGAACTCTAATGTTGACACAGGTGTATTAAGTGCTATAATGGCAAATACTATTCGCGCCTCGCGCAGAAGGGGGGTGAAGAGGCCCAGATACCAATCTTTCCACGATTCGCTCGACCCGCCAACAGCATCACTCATTTACCTGGTGGCGCTGGGGCATTCCGGCGGAGAGCCAAACGTATTTTGCCTCGCTCTTGATAGAGCGTTGTAAAGACTCACCTATTAGGAGGAAAAGTTCAATGTTCTCAAAGAAACTCGCCCTTGTGGCACTTTTCGTATTGATGATGCCCATGTTAGCGGCATGCGGCCCTGAGACCCCGACGGTCCAGCCTACGGCTACCACCGCAACAACTACAGAGCCAACTGCTACCACGGCTACCACTGATGGTACCGCCACATCAGGCACAACAGAGGCAACCGCCACCACAGGCTCCAGCGGTATGACCATCCCGGCTGGCGCATTCTCATGGCGTGCGTATGCCGAGCCTGAGACTATGGACCCGGCCCTTATGCAGGAGAACCTCTCCATCGAAATCGGCCAGAACGTCTATGATGCGCTTGTAGAGTTCGACCCGAAGACGAACAAGGTCGTGCCTGCCCTCGCCGAGTCTCTCCCCGAAGTGACCGAGAACGGCACCGTTTACACGCTTAAGCTGCGCAAGGATGCCAAATTCAGCAACGGCGACCCGGTAACTTCTGCTGACGTGAAGTACTCATGGAACCGTGCCCTGACTACCCCCGCTGCCCCTTACCTGTTCGTCATGGACGACATCAAAGGTGCTCAGGAAGTCGTGGCTTCCACAGCCTCCACCGATACCACCAAGACGAAGGTGACCGAAGCTACTGGCATCGAGACCCTTGACGAATATACTGTCAAGGTTACCCTCAAAAACCCCAGCGCCTACTTCCTGTCCCAGTTGACCGTCTGGACCTACTATGTGGTGAACAAGAAGGCAGTCGACAAGGGCGGTGAGTGGTTCCTCGGCCC
>JBDSDS010000291.1:0-15004 GCA_039920445.1 Chloroflexia bacterium | reverse complement strand
GGAATTCGTAGAGGCCATCGCCCGCTATGTAGGAGTAGAGCCGCAACAGCTAGCCCCAGACCTGCGCAAGCCTGCCCCCGACCAACCTATCGGCAAGCTCCTGGCGGCTAACTGGAGCTATCTCGATGCCGACTCTAAGCTCCACGTAGAGAGCCTTATCCGCATGGCTATAGACGCGGGCCGAGCCAAGCGCAAGCTCAAGCCCCTGCCCCCACCTCGCAAATAGCGTTGTTGACATGCGGATGCTAGATAGAGTAATATACCCTTAGCGGAATTAACTTGGATGGGGGGATACGATCCCCTAAATCCGCAGCATATTCCGCAGAACAGGAGTTCTAAATCTAGGCGTAAACGCATTTCCTTAACTCCGCATTTACGGGCCTGTGGCGCAGCGGTAGCGCAGGCGACTCATAATCGCTTGGTCGTAGGTTCGAATCCTACCGGGCCCACCAACTTTACCAGCCTTACAGTACAAAAGCCTCTCGTGCTTTGAGACCTGAGGCTTTTGGCTGTCTATCACGAAAAAGACAACCCTCTATCGCCAGAAGTGAATAGCAGTGCTACCGCGCTACTGATTTTGATGATATGATCGGCCACTGAAGGAGGGCTGCTTTTCTGGCATCTCTATCACCACAGCATAATCTACCTTCCCGACTGACCAGCTTCATAGGAAGAGAGCGCGAGATTGAGGATATAACGCGCGCTCTTGACTCTGCTCGCCTTCTCACCCTGACAGGTCCGGGTGGATCAGGCAAGACGAGTCTCTCCATCGAGGCAGCCTGGCTCTCGTTGGACGCCTATCCCGACGGTGTATGGTTCGTAGAGTTGGCGGCGCTTACTGACCCGGCGCTGGTTGCTCCTGAGGTAGCTCTCGTTCTGGGCTTGCGTAACGTTGGCGACAGCGAGCTTGCTACTGCCCTGGTCAGGTGGCTTGAGAGCCGCAAAGTGCTTATAGTGCTCGACAACTGTGAGCATCTGATCAGAACGTGCTCGTCACTCACAGACACGCTGCTGCGCTCATGCCCGCAAATCCATATGCTGGCTACCAGTCGACAGATACTGAATATCTCCGGCGAAGTGATATGGCGGGTGCCCTCGCTTTCCTTTCCCGACCCGCACCATCCTATACCGCTTGAAAAGTTGCGCGGATATGATGCTATACAGCTCTTCGTTGAGCGAGCACGTCTTCGGGACCCTGCGTTCAAACTGGCTCCCACCAACGCCCCTGCTGTCACGCAACTATGTTACGGCCTAGATGGCCTACCGCTGGCAATAGAGTTGGCTGCGGCACACGTCGGCACGATACAGGTCGAAGATATAGCCGCTCAACTGGAAGAGCAATTTCGTAGTCGGACAGACGACAAACGAGCCGCACATAGCCGACAACATACTCTACGAGCAACCATAGATTGGAGCTACGATCTGCTGGCAGAACCAGAGCAGAGGCTGCTGAGGGCGCTGGCGGTCTTCGCCGGCAGCTTCTCCCCGGCGGCGGTGGAGCAAGTCTGCACCGAAGAGTCTGCGGGAGCAGGCAGGTACGATGGCTACAAGGCGATAGATATCCTGTGCGAACTTGTGGACAGGTCGCTGCTCATAGAGGAAGCCCAGAATGGGGAAGCGCGGTATCACTTGCTTGACACAATCAGGCAATACGCTATCTTCAAGCTGCGCGCTACCGAGGCCGAGGAGGAGGCTTCGTTACGTATGCGCCACCTGCTCTGGTGCAGACGGTTGGCCGAAGAAGCAGCGCCACATCTGCAAATTGCCGACCAGGCAGTCTGGCTCGATAGGCTGCAAGCTGACTATGACAATATGCGGGCAGCCCTGCAATGGGGCCGAGATACGGGGATTGGTCTTGACAGCGTGAGTAGGCTTGCCACTGCGCTAGGCTGGTTCTGGTACGTCCGAGGCTATGCGAGTGAAGGCCGTCAGTGGCTGGGAGTTGCGATCAAGAGCGACACCCTCCCCTCCACGCTGCGAGCGATAGCCCTAAATAGAGCAGGCTTACTGGCGAGGAGCCAGGGTGACTATGAGAGTGCGACTACTCTCTTTGCTGAGTGCCTGGAGATATATAGGAACCTCGACGACAAAAAGCACATCGCGGCCACCCTCATCAACCTGGGCGTGGCCGCAACTAACACGGGCGAATACGCACTAGCCACCAATGTGCTCAAAGAAGCCCTCGCGCTGAAGGAGGAGATAGGAGATCTCACCGGAAAGGCCACTGCACTCAATAACCTGGCGAATATAGCCGCCGACCAGGGTGACTTCAAAGAGGCCGGTCGGTACTTTGAGCAATGTGTCGCCATCCAGAAAGAAGCCGGAAACAAGTTCATGCTCGCCGTCTCCCTCAACAACCTGGGGAACATAGCATCCTGCCTGGGAGAGTACGCTAAAGCCAGGGAATTGGTTACGGAGAGCCTGAAGATAAAGCGCGAACTGGGCGACAAGATAGAAGTTGCAAGCTCCCTCCACAAGTTGGCGAATATAGAGTGGTACGAGCGCAATTATGCTGAAGCGGGCCGATTGTGCCACGAAGGAATGGCAACGCTGCGTGACACCGGCGACAGGGAAGCTACAGCTCTTATCCTGAACACGCTCGGAGAGATAGCCCGGTGCCAGGGTAACTATGCCGAGGCGCGCGCCCGGTATGAAGAAGCGCGCTCAACCTCAAGAGAGCGGTGGGTCACCAACGACGCGCTTTACAACCTGGGACACTTGGCCCTCCATGAAGATGACTACAAGCAAGCGGAAGCCAGGCTTGGAGAGTGTCTACAGTCTTATCTTCATATTTGCGCTAAGAAAGGGCTTGCCCAGTGTCTGGCATGCGCAGGCAGGTTCACTGCGGCACACGCCTTCCCGAAGCAGGCGGCAAAGCTCTTTGGGTCCGCCGCCGCATTATTCGATGCTACAGGCTACCAGATGCACTCGGACGACCAGAGTAACCTCAAGCAAAGCCATGCCTCTGTGCGCGCCCAACTGGGCAAGAACGACTGGGCGCATGCCTGGGCAGAGGGACGCTCTATGCCCGCGGAGAGTGCCGCCGCGCTCGCCGTAGAGTGTATGCGAACCGCGTTAGAGGCTGAAGCAGCGGGAGTGTCACGAAAGGCCGGGAAACGCGCCCCAAAGTATCCCAAAGATCTGACCCAGAGAGAAGTAGAGGTGCTGCGCCTGGTGGCAGAGGGGCTGACGGACGCTCGGATAGCAAGCAGCCTATCTATCAGCCCAAATACCGTACATGCTCATCTTCGCTCTACTTACGACAAGCTAGGGGTAACCACGCGCTCAGCTGCGGCCCGCTTCGCCGCCGAGCACGGCCTGGACTAGGCGGGAATTATGAGTTTTGAGTTTTGAATTAGGCGTGAAACGTGAAACATGAAACGTGAATTGACGGGTTTGTTCAAAACTCATAATTCATAATTCCCGAAAGGTAAGGGCAGCCTATAAAGGAACGGGAGTTACCTCCAGTAAGAAGTCGACGCCAAAGTCCTTGACGCGGATCTGAGCGCTCGCTCCTTCGTTCGCCCCAAAGCCGAACTCACTCCGCACCTTGGCTCGGAAGGTGTCACTCACCCCACTTTGGAAGTAAAGTAGCCGGCCCGTGCCGAACAATGCCCCCAGGTTGCCACCGACAATGGCAAACCTGTTTGCGGGAAGAGATAACCAACTCCCATCCTCGGAGTTATTGCCGTTACCTGGTTGGTCCGAGAAGTTCGCGGAGGTGCCTGGTTCGGTGAAGACCCAGCCCCCTCTGATCACGCGGCCGTCTCCGCCGGTCATAATAACTTCCGTAAGTTTAGTCCCATTGGGAAGCTCGTCTCCAAGAAGGCAAGAGTATGACTTCCAAGCCGTAGCAAGCTCAGGTGAGCCGCCATTCATGCTCGTATAGGTGCTCGTCCGCTCCGAGGAGATACCAAACAGCGTTCCCAGTCCAGCAAGCGCCCTGGCGTCATCTCCCGAAGCGCTAGGCAGGAACAGGCTCGGCTCCGAGCCACTTTGAGGAGGCCATTGTACCACCAGATCCATCTGAGAATACGGAAGGTCCGTCTCGGTGTGCATTACGAGGGTATCTCCAGAGAGCTGAATTAGGTGCCACTCACCACGAAGAACCCGGAAGATAACCGCTCCCTGCACTTGTACATTACCGTCCGGCGTTACCAGGTCGATGTCCATGGTCGTACTATTGGGGGGCGAAGAGTATCAGCTTCGGCTCCGCATCTTGGCATTATTTTTCCTCCTATGTATGTTGGATAAGACACAGATGCGATAGTTTAGACGCACCGGTAAGGCCGATGATCGGTGGACGACCGACGAGTATCGCACGCGATATGGCAGCCTCACTCTACAAGCCCGATAAGCTGTTAGTCGGGTTGGCGTCCCACACAAGAAGACCATTTCGTCAGCATGATACCACAGCATGAGAACAGGCACATCACCAGAATCAGTTAACTTTGCCCAGGAAAAAGGAACAATCCTGCGATACGGGCGAGGCTCTCTACATGCGGTTCGCAGTCGGAGCACTGCCACAAATGCTCTCGATTTATAGAACTGGATATACCAGGCAGCACATAAAGTTAACTGATTCTGGTGATGTATGACTATGTATTCTCTAATATGATGTGAGTGTAGCAGCTAACGCAAGTCTATAACTACCGCAATTAGCCGCTGCCTACGCGCTTTAGGCTTGCACTAAGCGGGCAGCAGGAGACTATCATGGGAACTGAGAACAATAGAGATAGCCACGCGTTACAAGACCTGAATGATCTAGAAGAGGAAGATGTAATGGATATTTCCAGCATACAGGGTGATATACTAACCGGATACTTGAAAGATCACCAGACCCTGATCTTTCTGCACATACTGGAAGGGGAGGAAACTCGCTTTCACAAGTGGTTAGGGAAGATAGAGCCGTTGCTTGACAGCAAGAAGCCCCATCTTCAGCCCGGCGAGTACAACACTTGGGTAAACATTGCCTTCTCTTTAGAAGTACTTGAGCGGCTGTCCCGTGCTGCGCCCCAATTTAAGAATCGCTATTTCACGCACAAAAAGGCGGTACCGGCTGGCCGGGTCAGTAGCCCTACCGAGCAGCATGCCGAAGAGAGCGTCAGCAACAGGATTACCAACGGCGATAGCGAGGCCGATGTAGTGCTCATCGTGGCAAGTAACAGCAAGACTGACATGGCAAAGACAGTGGCACGCCTCGAAGATACTATCCGTGGCCTACGTGACGATAACGGTCAGCGCGTAAGAAGCGGCGCGGAAGTAATGTTCAAGCAAATAGGAGCCACGTTAGCGGCGCCTCTGACAGGCCATGAGCAGTTTGGTTTTCGTGATGGGATTTCTCAATCAAATAATGAGGCCAAGCACGCCACTCAACTGGAAAATTTCTTATCGCCCCGTCAGAACCCTAACAGCAGTAAGCATGGCAAGACTATCCCAAGCAATAGTACGGCATGGGCAAGCAAGCAAGCGGATCAAGCGACCGATTCCACCTCTATCCAACATAGGCGCGTGACTTACAGCGCAATATCGCATGAGTATACGATAGATATGAAGGGTATCCAGGAAAACTCAAAACGCCAGTTCGTCCCGACCTATCTAGGGCTTCCAGAGCTTGTCCCATCGAACTATATGCGCGCATGGCGATACCAGGTCCAGCATCACACACCGAAAGGTGCACAGCCAGTACGGGAAGCTATTGCATCAGAAGGACATCGCCGGAACTCCGCACTAGGGGGACGGGAGCACCAATCTACCTAGTTTGCGCTATGACGGACGCAAACTTTATCATTTGGTGGTACGTTCAAGCCTGACAAGGCACATCAATAACATGTGAGACCTGGAGCCGCGATTATGGCTCCAGGTCTCACATGTTTTATTCTCCAGAGTTACATGAGACCTCTGCCTGCCACACACAGGTTCAGGACCGGCTGGCGTATTTCTTGCTCCCTGATATAGCAGGCTTTATATGGAAGCAAGTAACAACACGCATGAGAAAGGAATTGATTGATGGCCGAAAAGAAGTCCGGTACCGAGCATAAAGATGCAGTCAAGGCTGTATAGGTCAAACCCAGGGATAAGGGAAAGAAGGAGTCAGGCCCAGGCCCCGATTATCCTCGCTACAGAATTGAGCCGAATAAGAAAGTCAACCTGTCCAAAGTCGATCCCGACGAGACGGAGCACTACACCGATGAAATGAGTGGCCTGAAAGACCTGGAAGAGCAAAGGGAAAGACTCAGCTAACTGCAGGAGCGACTTTTCGCGGACGAGAAGCGGAGTCTGCTGGTCGTATTGCAGGCTATGGATGCGGGCGGCAAAGACGGCGTTGGACGCGGCGTTTTTCGGGGCATCAACCCTCAGGGCTGCAATGTATGGTCGTTCAAAGAGGCAAGCGACGATGAAGCCAAGCACGACTTCCTCTGGCGCTACCACCAGAAGGTTCCCGAGGCAGGCATGATCGGCTTGTTCAATCGCTCATACTACGAACAGGTGCTCAGCGCCCGCGTAAAGGGCGAAGTGCCGGAAGAGGTGTGGCGCGAACGCTACAAGCTCATCAACGACTTCGAGAATATGCTCACCCATGAAGGCGTGACTGTGCTAAAGTTCTTCCTACACGTGTCGAAAGACGAGCAAAAGCGCCGCCTTCAGGAGCGCCTGGAGAAACCGCGTAAATATTGGCTCTTCTCAGAGAACGACGTGACGGAGCGCGAGCGCTGGGACGAGCACATGGAGGTCTTCGAGGATGCTATAAACAACTGCACCACCAGGTACGCGCCCTGGTACGTGGTGCCGGGCAACAAAAAGTGGTTCCGCAACCTGGTAATAGCGCGCTCGATAGCTGATACTCTTGAAGAGATGGACCCGAAATTCCCACCCCTGGACAAGAAATATAAAGGTATAAAGATAAAGTAATTGTTGTGTAGTTACGGAGAAGTTATTTTATGCCTGAAGAAAAGGCGCATAAAGGAGACGCCCTGCAAGATGCCTGGCCTGATGCCACCTGCTATGGCTGCGGACCTGCTAATGATAAGGGCTTGTGCATCAAGAGCTACTGGTCGGAGGATAACTCGGAGGTAATATGCGTCTTCGAGCCGAGGATTGAGTACAATGCGGGCTTCCCCAACGTCATGTATGGCGGTCTGGTAGCGTCACTGATAGATTGCCACTCTATCTGGACTGCCATCGCCCACACCTATCGCGAGGAAGGCCGCCCCCATGGCTCGCTCCCGGCCATCAGCTATGTCACCGGCTCTCTTACCGTACGTTACCTCAAGCCGACATCGCTCGACAAGCTCGTTACGATGCGCGCTCGCGTGACCGAACTTCACCCCAAGAAAGCCCTGGTCGAGTGCGAGTTCTATTCAGGCGAGGTCAAAAGCGCCGAGGGTTCGGTAATAGCCGTCCGCTTCAATATGGATAAATCTCTAGGAGCGAATCCTTCAGACGTAGAGCCTCATGTAAATAGGGATTAGGGATTAGAAGGCAATTGTGTTAATCCCTAATCCCTGATCCCCTCCTACCTAACCCAACCCCTTCAACGAAGCGAGCGGCCACAGGCGGTGCTCTATCTCGGCCAGGCCCGCGCCTGTAACCGCAGCCACCACTTCCTCGGACGATTTGTAGCATGCGTCCGACTCGTCCAACGGCACATTAGCGTTGGCATTGACGATAATACCAGCCGCCTTGTACTGCTTGTTCACTTCTTGCTGGTTGAGATCGCGCTTGGCCGAGCTGCGCGAGAGCCTGCGCCCCGCGCCGTGATTCACCGAGAAACCGCTTTTCACAGCACCAGGCAGCGGTCTCAGTATGAAGCTATAATCTCGGTTGCTGCCAGGGATAAGAACCGGGTGGCCTGTATCCTCCCACACCGTGCCCGCAAGTCCTGGGTGACCCGCCGGAAAAGCCCTCGTCGCGCCCTTGCGGTGGACCCATACCTCACCATAATCGGGGTGCCACTCCTTTTGCACAAGGTTGTGGCTGATCTCGTATATCAGCTCAAGCTCCGACTCGAACACCTCACGGAAGGCCTCCGCAAGCTGCTGGAACAGGATTAGCCTGTTGATAATGGCAAAGTTGCCACCAGCCGCCACCGCGTTCAGGTAGCTTCTGTGGTTGGGCGAGTCGGGCGTAAAATATCCCAAATCAAGATGGGTGATCACACTCGCCTTCTCGGCCCGCGCCATCTCGAAGTAGTTGGTCGCCAGGCCATGCCCGAACCCACGACTGCCGCTGTGGACCTGTACAAACAGGGTCTGAGTCTCCTCGCATCTCTGCAATTCGATAAAGTGATTGCCCCCACCCAGCGACCCCAATTGGGCCATCCCACGCTCCGGGCGGCCCTTCCCCTTCCAGGGTATCTGCCAATCGTCGTCCACCGGGATGCGGTTGCGCTCGGCCCGACTCCTGTCAAACCGCGCCCCGTACTTCTCGATATAATAGTCCGCGCCCCCATGCACCAGGTTGACGAACTCCTTTTGCGAAATGTCCTTCATCTTGGTGGTACTCTTACCGCCCGCACCCATCTCGATCCGCCTCATTACCGCCTTGTTGAACGCAAGCCTCCTCTTGGGTGTGGCCGCATCCACAGCCACGTCAGACTTTGCGCTGACCATCCCGCAGTTATGTACAAACACTCCTGCTTCTAATGCGAAGTTACCGTACTCCGGCACCGTCAGGCAATAAACATCTTCTGTGTAATCGACAGGCTCCACAGATATGACCTTGTGATTGTAGCCATGCTTATAACGCCTATGATTATGTATGCCAAATCCACCACCAAGTATGTTATCGCCACATGCCTCGCAGATATGCTCTCTATGGGCTATCTCTGAAGACTTTGCGCGACCTGCTTCAGAAACGTTATATGCAACCAAGTACTTCTTGCCACGCTTTCCATTACCCATAACCGCAGATCTGAAGTGCTCAGGTTTCTCGGTCATGTATTGCAAGATATTTCTGGTACCTCTTGTAGCAAAAAACGCGTGACCTTCCTCTGTCTGAGCCTTAGCTGCAAGCGCAGCCTTACGCGCCACCTCAAACTCCTCTGATTGGAAGTGCTGATTTCGCACCCTGATACTCTTGTGGTACGACATGTGATCCCTATCACCCATGAATTCCAAGTTGGTAGGGCGGTTGTCGGCGGGCGTAAAGTTACGGTGGTGAATTATTGTCTTCTGACCAGGGAAAGACGGTATCTCCCCTAGTAGGACGCCACGCGCCATTATCCAATGCACGCGCTGATCGTTCTCCGATCCTGGGTGCCGCACAGCGGTGTACCCATCCATATCGACATGACAGCGGAAGGGCATAAGGGAAGCGCCAGGAGTTAGCTCCTGCGCCTCAAGGTAGGTTCCATTACGCAGCATGAACTGGTGGTCGGGTGTGCATACTATCTCACGCCCATTATCAAGGACCACTTTCACCAGAGAAGCGTCCACTCTCGTCTTGCGAGCCGTAGCCTGAGCAACCACAATCTTCTTGTCACTATCCAAAGCATACACAAGCAAGTCTTCATCGAAGTCAACAAGGGCTTTTATTGGGTAAGACTTACCGTCAACAGTGGGTACCAGCGTATCGCCAGTGAAGCAGCCAATATCATATCCGACCGGCCCCATCGCCAGCGTTCCGTCCGTCAGGATTACAGAGCCTACCGGCACCCCATAGCCGAAGTGAGCGTCGGGCGTAATCACTACCAGTTTGACCCCTGGGAAGCGAGTTGCATTAACGATCTGCGTGTACAGCGGGTCCTCTGCCTCCTCCAGCAGTTTTGGCGTGAGGAAAAGGCGCACGGGCACATCACCTGTGTCGGGCGTTTGCAGATCGAAGTAGCCGCCCGCATTTGGCTGGGCCAATGTCTTCCAGTTGAAGGTGTATATAGGCTTGTTCATGGGGTCTCTCTTTCTTGTGCTTCCCTTGTAGCAAGATTTCCGCCACCGAGACGACGCAGAGACATTCGCAGTCGCCCATCAATTTAATCCTATTTGCTAACATTCAAGCAACCGACCGGCGGCTGATAGTTGCTAATCCTGGGGACGGATATATAATAGGGGTGGATGGCGACGGTTATGACGGGTATAATGGCTCCACGTTGGGACATGATATGACTATATGGCATGAGCACGATTGTAAAGAGTGGCACCGCGCGTTCGAGAGTTACAGCAGTGTGATAGAGCAGCAGGGTGACGAGCGCCTGCGTAATCTCGACAGATGGTATCATGGCGAGCTACGCACTATGCTGTTGGGCAGAGTCGAACCTTACCTCCACCACCAAGAGTTGGAGGGCATCGCCGGGTGGAAGATGAAGCGAGGCGTGTGGCGCGAGCGAAATCGCAGGCTTGTCGGCGGTAATCCTCCCGAACTTGTGATAGAATTGAGCAGAAAAGCCTTTGGAGAGGTGCCCGATTTGCGTAAGCCTATCAGCACTCTTTCGCACCTTGCGGGAGTAGGGCCTGCTACTGCCTCGGCTGTTTTGGCCGCCTATGCGCCGGAAGTATATCCATTTTTTGATGAAATAGTGGCCGGGCAGATTCCTTCGCTCGATGCAGTAGCGTTCACCGCAAAGTATTACACCGCATATGCCGAAGCGATCAGGCAAAGGTCTGCAGACCTTACAGCTACTTGCACACACAAATCGTGGACCCCGCACGAAGTCGATCAGGCTCTCTGGGCGGTAGGGGTGCGAAATACTTGACGAGAATCGGAGACCAGGAAACAACCGGCTATTGACGTCTTATGACAGTGTGTCTTATTCTGCGTTGTAAATCCGCATACTTTTCGCATAGAAGAACGTGGAGGCGGGCTATATGGCCCGATTATAGGTTTAGACGAGGGGAGGTGGTAACACAAATCTAATCACAAGCAGATGTTATGTAAGCCACAAGGCTTCTCTAGTATAGACAAGCAAGACCAATGGAGGAAAGTTATGTATAGGAAACGTTTTAATCTGCTGGCGCTGTTAGTGACCTCATCTATGGTCCTGGCATCGTGCGGCGGTACCACAGCCACCCCCACGGCTACCACAGCCCCAGCGGTAGTAGCCACTGCGACCACCGCACCAGCTGGCGAGACCCCCACGGCAATGATGGCTGAGAGTCCAACCGCGATGGCTGGTGAAACACCTTCAGCTATGGCGGGGCAGACCCCCGGCGGCTCGATGGACCGAACCAAAGTGGGCGCTGAGCTATCCGAAGCCTACGCCGGTAAGTATAAAGGCACCAAAGTCACGATGTTCGGCCCATTCGGCGCCGAGGACGAAATCAAGTTCAACAACTCTATCAAAGACTTCGAAGCAGCCACCGGCATCGACATCCAGTACGAAGGCTCAAAAGAGTTTGAGACAACCATCAACGTCCGTGCTCAGGGCGGCAACCCACCAGACATCGCCGACTTTCCGCAGCCGGGCCTCATGGCAAGCGTTGCCAAGACCGGCAAGATACTGGACGCAAGCAAGTTCATCAATGAGGCATGGCTCAAGGAGAACTACAACCAGAGCTTCATTGACATCGCTACGGTCGACTCCGGCGGCAGCAAAATCCTGGGTGGTATCTTCCAGCGAGTGAACGGCAAAAGCCTCGTCTGGTATCCCAAGAAGGCTTTTGAAGAAGCCGGCTACAAGATACCGCAGACCTGGGACGAAATGAAGGCCCTCATGGATGAGATCGTCGCAGACGGCGATACGCCGTGGTGCATCGGCATCGAATCGGGCACGGCTACCGGTTGGCCCGCGACCGACTGGATGGAAGATATCATGCTTCGCACTACCTCCCTTGAAAACTACGACAAGTGGACCAAGGGTGAGTTGCCTTTCACCTCGCCGGAAGTCAAGAAGGCGGCTGAGGTAATGTCGGATATCTGGCTCAACGATAAGTACGTCTACGGCGGACGCAAGCAGATCGTCAGCACGAGCTTCGGTGATTCGCCTGCGCCAATGTTCCAGGACCCGCCGAAGTGCTACATGCACCGCCAGGGTAACTTCATCACCAGCTTTTTCGAGCAGTCCAAGCCAGGCGTGAAGGGCGGCACTGATTACGACTTCTTCTACCTGCCACCAATTGACGCTCAGTACGGCAAGCCGTTCCTTTTTGCGGGCGACGTGATGAGCGCCTTCAACGATAGGCCCGAAGTGCGTGCGGTAATGCAGTGGTTCACCACATTCGAAGGTGTCAAGGGCTGGGTTCAGGCCGGTGGCGCGCTTTCGCCCCATAACGACTCGGACCCGTCTGCTTATACTAGCAGCGTCGATGCTCGTGTAGCAGATCTACTCCGGAGTGCTACAAGCCTGCGCTTTGACGGCTCAGACCTGATGCCGGGGGCGGTCGGCTCTAACAGCTTCTGGAAGGGCATGACCAACTACATCAGCGGCTCCGCGACTCTCGACCAAGCACTTGAAGAGATTCAAGCGGGTTGGGCTAACGTTCAGAAGTAAGTAGATTGCGAATTACGAATTACGGATTAATGAGCTTCTGTCTCAATTCGTAATTCGTAATTCAGCAGACAGGAGGCACACTATGCAAGGAGCTGCCGAACTCAGACCGCAGAGGCCCATACCCGGTACCGAGGGGACCGCAGCACCAGGGCGATTCCTGATAGCATTGCTGGCCCTGATAGCAGTTGTAGCTGCCCTCTGGCTGGGGTTCTTGTTCCTGCGCGACAACGATGCTCCCCAGTTGGTTAGCGCGCTAGTCGCTATTCTCTGGGGAGTAGGAGGCATCGCGGCACTCTTCACAACAGCCAATATGCTGGTGGAGTCGCTCTCGAACAAGTGGCGAAGCCGCGTGCAGCCGTATATCTTCGTCGGCCCCGCAGTTGCGATCCTTGCATGGTTCCTCCTCATCCCGACGATAAGGACTCTCTTCCAAAGCTTCTTTCTGGGAAGCTCGAATAATTTTGCCGGGCTGGAAAATTACATCAAGGCATTCACCAGCCGGGATATGCTCCAGGCGTTCCAGAACAACCTCTTATGGCTGGTGGCAGGGACGGCGGGCTGCGTTGTCCTCGGCCTGCTCATCGCAGTGCTCGCCGACCGCAGCCGCTTCGAGACACTCGCTAAGGCGTTGATCTTTATGCCGATGGCGATCTCGTTTGTCGGAGCAGGCGTTATCTGGAAATTCATGTATGCGCGCCAGCCGGAGGGCGAACCACAGATCGGTGTGCTGAACGCCATCGTGACCGGGCTTGGCGGGCAACCACAAGCGTGGATCCAGTCACCCCCCTGGAACAACTTCTTCCTTATACTGGTGCTAATTTGGATGCAGACTGGTTTTGCTCTGGTTATCTTCTCGGCGGCTCTCAAGGGCGTACCGGAGGAAATGCTTGAAGCGGCACGACTCGACGGGGCGAGCGAAATCCAGGCATTTTTCCGGATTATTATCCCATTCATACAAGGCACGATTATCACTGTGACAACCACGATAGCAATTTTCACATTGAAGATCTTTGATGTGGTTATCGTCATGACAGGCGGCCAGTTCAATACAGACGTGGTGGCAACCCAGTTTTACAAGAATTATTTCAACAATCCCGGCTACGGCTCGGCAATAGCGATTGTACTCTTCGTCGCAGTGCTGCCGGTGATGATCTATAACCTGCGCGAGTTCCGCAAACAGGAGGGGTTCTAATGGCGTCAAGTTCTGCTTCGCATTCAACCTCTGTCACACAGCAGCAAACTCTTACACGACCGCAAGCTGTTGCAGTACAACCGCAGCGTCGTAAGCGCATGGGACCGATCCTGATAAACGGCATCCTCGCCTTGATCTGCATTGCCTGGACCATCCCGACACTCGGCCTCCTCATTTCCTCGTTCCGGCCCCGAGAAGATATAGCTACCAGCGGCTGGTGGACGGTGTTGCCTCACCAGGAGTGGGTCACTACCAGCCAGGTGCAGCTACAAACCGGCATCGCCCTCGACAAACCTGTGGAAGTAGCCGGGACGACAGTGACGGACGAACAGTTGCGTGCCGGGTACGCGCTGCCCGACGGACGTCAGGTCAGGTGGGCCAACCGCCGCTCTCGCCTGATCAACGTGCAGGAACAACAGGTAATAGCCAACACTGATGTCAGCCTGGAGAATTACAAGAGCGTGATAACAGGGCAAACATACACGTTCACCGCGCCCGATGGTACGACGCACACCGAACAAGGGACCGACCTCGGAGGGGCGTTCCTCAGTTCGCTCACAGTCACTGTGCCCGCAACCGTAATACCAATCTTGCTGGCTGCTTTTGCAGCCTACGCCTTTGCATGGATGAAGTTCAAAGGACGTAAGATCATGTTTGGCATGGTTGTCGCTTTGCTGGTAGTGCCACTGCAAGTAGCCCTAATTCCGATCTACAGTGACTTCACTAACCTCAAGATAAACGGCACTTTCCTGGCCGTCTGGCTGGCCCATACCGGCTTTGGCTTATCGCTGGCTACTTATCTCCTTTATAATTACATCAGCCAGTTGCCACGCGACATCTTCGAGTCGGCATATATAGATGGCGCAACACCTTTCACCGTTTTCACCCGATTAGTTCTACCACTTTCCGTGCCTGCGCTTGCATCGTTTGCTATATTCCAGTTCCTATGGGTCTGGAATGATTACCTTGTGGCGCTGATCTTCCTCGGAGGTAACCAGGGGACCGGGGTGCTCACGATGCGCCTTGCAGACATCGTGGGAACCAGAGGGCAAGACTGGCACCTGCTGACGGCTGGGGCGTTTATTTCGATGATTGTGCCTCTGCTGGTCTTCTTCTCGCTGCAACGCTACTTCGTGCGCGGCTTGCTGGCCGGATCGGTCAAAGGTTAGAAGTGATAGATATGGGTGACAAATCATTGTTCAGGGGTATAGACGAATTGGAACGGACCTATGCCCCCCAGCAATTGCCTCGTAGCGATGGACGATAACCTAATCACCGACAATAAACCCCTCCTCCTCAGCATGGAGTGGATAACCAAGAGCTTCCCCGGAGTGATGGCGCTCCAGGGGGTGCATTTTGAGGTGCGGGCCGGAGAAGTGCATGTACTC
>JBDSDS010000290.1:0-4118 GCA_039920445.1 Chloroflexia bacterium | reverse complement strand
TGCCTCAGCCTATTATTATACCACACAGAGGCCGTAGGTATGGCTACATCGTGGCTGGACTACATTCTCTCTCATTCTGTACAATCTAACGATGGCTATCCCCGAACCAGTCTCTCCCCGGCTTCAGGCTGCCGAAGCGTCTACCGTATTATCCCCTACAACACGAGATGCTGCGTCCGCCGAGGAGGTGCCAGCCCGACGCGCCCCCTTCGCCGCCTTGCGCCATCGCGATTTCCGACTGACGTGGGCAGGTAATTTCGTTTCTCAGGCCGGTAGCATGATGTCGATGATGGCGATGAGTGTCCAAATCTGGGACCTGACCCATGATCCCGCCGCCGTCGGCCTCAGAGGCGTGTTCAAACTCCTGCCTGTGCTGTTTCTCTCCCTTTACGGCGGAGTAATAGCCGATGCGCTGGACCGCCGACGGCTTTTGATGCTCACCCAGACTATCATGGCTTTTGCGGTCTTTGTCCTGGCGTTTGCCACCCAGATCGGCTGGGCTTCTGTGTGGCTGATCTACGGCCTGACTGCGCTTTCGGGCGTAGCAGTAGCCTTCGACAACCCGGCGCGCTCAGCCCTAATCCCGAACCTTGTGCCGCGCCGCGATCTACCGAAAGCCCTCTCCCTCAACATTATCATGTGGCAAATCGCCACTATTGTCGGCCCAATGCTTGGCGGACTTTTCCTGCCGCTACGCTCGACCGGGTTCGCCCTCATTTACTGGATCGACGCGATTTCTTTTACAGCCGTGCTTATCGCTTTATTCTTCCTGCGAACGCGACCCCAGAAAGCCGAGACGAGAGATGTCAGCCTGAAAGCAGCCTTCGAGGGATTACGCTTCCTCCGTAAAACGCCCATCATTATGTCAACTATGACACTTGACTTCTTCGCCACCCTGCTCGGCGCTGCCACCGTCCTGCTTCCAGCTATCGCCGAGCAAGTGCTACAACTGGATAGGCAGCTCTGGGGTATCCTCTATGCCGCGCCTGCTATTGGGGCGGTCGTTGCTGGTATAGCAATGTCATGGCTTGGTAACGTGCGGCGGCAGGGACGTATCGTGATTATATCGGTTGCGGCTTATGGTTTGGCGACAATTGTATTTGGTATTTCCGAGTATTTCTGGCTAACCGTGCTGGCGCTCGCCGGAACCGGGGCAGCCGATACGGTCAGCATGGTCATGCGACAGACGATTCGCCAACTGTCGACGCCCGACGAACTTCGAGGCCGCATGACTTCCGTCAATATGGTTTTCTACATGGGTGGCCCACAACTAGGTGAGCTAGAGGCAGGTCTTCTTGCAAAGGTGGTGGGCCTCGGCCCGTCAATCATGATCGGTGGCGTGGCTGTGATGGCTGTTACCGCCCTTGTTGGATTTCTTTCTCCCGCGCTAAGGAATTACGACCGCGACACATCATGAAGTAACTATTCAGGCCCAAGTGTGGGACCATTGAGCTTCATTACTCGATGCGCGCCGGCACCGCTCGACTCTACTACCTTCGATATTTTGTCCAGCGACTGCTCTATCTCAAGGCCATCAGTTTTCACAGGCACGGCGTCATCTGCCTGTCGCAAAGCGCCGGCGGCACGATGCATATCCTGGTCGTCGCGGTCTGTTATTTCGGCCTCTACCTGTTCATAAGTTACTTTGCGCCCACGCTCTTGTAGCTCTATAAAGCGGCGGCGGGCGCGCTCTTCCAGCGAAGCATCCAGGTATATCTTGAGGTCCGCATCGGGTAAAACCTCGGTGGTTATGTCGCGCCCCACCATCACAACTGGGCCGAGGCTCGCCATCCTTCGCTGCTGGCGCACCAATGCATCGCGCACCGTGGGCCATGACGCAATCGCCGATACAACCGACTCTACTTCCGACCGCCTGATCTGCCAGGTTATATCCTCATCCCCTACCAACACGGTGTAGTGGCGGCCATCGGTTTCATCTTCTTGCGGCCTTTCGATATGAATAGGCAACGTCTCGGCCAGTTCCGCCAGTCGCGGCTCATTCGAGGTGGAGATGCCTTCACGCAGGGCGTAAAGAGCGACTGCGCGGTACATAGCTCCTGTATCGAGGAAAAGGTACCCCAGCCGTTCGGCCAGTAAGCGTCCTATCGTGCTCTTGCCTGCTCCCGCCGGGCCGTCAATAGCTATCGTTTTGGGCAACCCACCTTCTTTACTTGCCAATCTTTTTCCTCCGTGTGCTTTCGCGAGATTGTTGCTCCGACCTGAGTCCTGGCTTTGGCGCTGGGGCATGATGGCTTGTCTTGGTTGTGCCGGTAGTGGTCACGGGCTTCAGTTTCACCGCCTTACGAAGAGCATGGACCTCATGAAGAGCCAGCGTGCGCCACTTGCCAACTTCCAAATCGCCGAGGGTCATTGGGCCGAATCGCACGCGATGCAACTCGACCACAGGGTGCCCAACCGCCGCCAACATCAAACGCACCTGCCTCTTGCGACCCTCATGGATAACCACGCGCAATAACGTCGAGCCTTCCCGCGTACCGAGCCAATCGACTACCGCCGGTGCGGTTAGCTCCCCTTCTATCTCGATGCCCTCACGCAGCTTTTGGAGCGCCTGCTCAGGGGGCCGTCCTCTTACTATCGCGCGATACTCTTTTTCAACCCCAAAGCGAGGGTGAGTTAGACGAAAGGTAAGGTCGCCATCATTCGTGAGGAGAAGCAGTCCCGTTGTGTCAGCATCGAGCCTGCCTACGGGATAGAGTCTGGCGTTGGGCGATGAAACCGGACGGCCTGCTCTTCGCGGCTCGCCTTCGGTCTTTCCTATAAGATCAAGCACTGTTGTCCGACCGTGGGTGTCCTTTACCGTGGAAACTACGCCCGGCGGCTTGTTCAGCAGCAGGTATACCATCTCTCCGGTCTTTGCCGCGCCCGTAGAGATTGCAAGTGGCCGTCCATCTACTGTTATAGTGTCCTTTGAAGGGTCGGCACGCACACCCATCTCTTTAACCACAACGCCGTTGACAGCCACACGGCCAGCCGCTATTATTTCTTCCGCAGCCCGGCGTGAAGCTACCCCCGCTTGCGCAAGTATCTTTTGTAGACGCTCTCCAGTGATAGGCGCATCACCAGCCCCAGTGGATTGGGCGCTTTCCGCACCGGGCTGCCCTGCCTGGCTGCTATTCCTGGTCGGCATGATCGTGGGTCTTGTTGTGTGACAGGACGCGGACTTTCGCGATACGCGGGTTGTCGAGCGCCTCTACGCGCAGGACAAAGCCAATGCGCGCGACCTCGTCCCCTATCTCAGGCTTGCGTCCCAGTTCATCAAAGACGTAGCCACCCAATGTGTCCGACTCACTTTCTATGTTCAGTCCAAGAGCATCGTTTACGTCATCTATTGCGACCAGGCCATCTATTAGCGTGCCTTCGGGAGTAACGGTGATGCCTGCCGAGTCGTTCGACTCGAATTCGTCGCGCACTTCGCCGACGATCTCCTCGACTATATCTTCGAGTGTTACCACCCCTGCGGTGCCGCCATACTCGTCTACAACCTGTATCATCTGGACGCTGCTTTGCTGCATTCGGGACATAAGTTCGGCAACACCCAGGCTTTCCGGCACGGCGTCTATTTTACGCATCAATGCCGTTACATTGAAGCCGACATTGCGCGTGCCCTCCAGAGGAGAGGTGACAGTAGTCGTGCCGTCCCCTATGTGGACAGCAGCGCCCGCCCCACTAGCCACCTGAGCAAGGAAGGCAAAGACATCCTTCACGTGTAGCACGCCGATTATCTTGTCGAGATCGCCATCATAGACGGGGAACCGACTGAATCTGTGCCGGGTCATTATCTGCGTCACTTCCGATAGCGTGGCATCAGATGGAACGCCTATAAGCTCGGTGCGCGGGCGCATGACCTGGCGAGCAGTCAGGTCGCCAAAGTCGAACACCCGGCGTAAGATTGCTTCTTCGTCGCGGTCAAGCACGCCAGCCTTCCGGCTTGACGTAACCAGCATTTCCAATTCTTCCACAGTGTAAACGCTGGCATGGACATCATCCTGGGGGAGGCCAATCATGCGGAGCACCGCCGAGGTAAGGATATTGATGATCCAGATGAACGGCCTGAAGAGGAGCATGAAGAATCGCAGAGGGCGTATCAAAAGGAGGCT
>JBDSDS010000289.1:0-8452 GCA_039920445.1 Chloroflexia bacterium | reverse complement strand
CGGCTAGTGATCTTGCGTATTCACTTTGAGGAGAAATCGTATGAAAAAGCATTTGTGGTGGGTAGCGATAGTCGCCCTGGGGTTTGCCCTGGTGGGACAATATTCATATCGCTATTCCGAGTTATCGAAAGAGATGATAGTGCACGTGGCCTACCCGCCGGTGGCCAGCTTTAGAGAGGTGACAAACAAGGCGAGCACAATCGTGCAAGCCGAGGTTATATCCATCCAGGCCGGCCCCGACAATGTAACCAAACTCGACCCGCAGAGCGGCGAACCGAACCAGGAAAGCAGGCTCCCGACTCAGCTGATCACCGTCCGCGTAAGCAGTGCGGAAAAGGGGAATACATCTGCGGGCCAGGAATTGGTTATCCATCGGACGGGTGGAGAGATTCAGTCCCCGCCGATCCCCGCGCGCGGTAGTATTAGAGGTGAGAACAGGCCCGAGACGCTTCCAGCCCCCGGCACGAAACCTGGGCCCGACAGCCCCGTGCCTCCACCCCCACCTGCACGGGTCCCTGATCCCAATACACCACCCCAGGTGCCCGCGCAGATACTGAACATGGAAGGTGATCCGGCTTACGCTGTGGGCGAACGCGTCTTCCTTGCTCTCGAAGAGAGGCCTGGTGCCGCTGGTGTGCACCAGCCCGTACACCCCGCTGGTCGCTATAGAGTGCAAGCGAACAATGTGCTGCAAGCCGTCTTTGATGACGACGTCTCACAGAGCGTGGCAGGCCGGCAGGTCGCTGAAGCCGCCCGTGCGGCTCGAGGCGAGGTTGAAATACCGACCAGACCACGAGTTCAGAGGCGTGTCACCACCGGTGAGACCGAGCCTGGCACCGTGGGGATGCCCAGGACCGGCTCAGACTCACATACGGATGTGCTCAACCCGGTTTTGTTCATCTGGCTAGGTGTGGCAGCGATAGCACTCGGTCTCGTGATGGGACTGGTCTCCCTGATACCAAGCCGACGACGTATACGCTAGCGCCGGTAAACGGACCCAGGCTACTCTGATCTAATCTCCAGGCAGCGCCGCTGCGGACGCAAAAGTGCAAAGCAGCGGTGTACCTGGGGCTAGGAAAAGGTGTAGCGCCTTGAGCGGCTCAGTACAGGACCCACTGTATTAGGCCGCTCTGATTTATTTAGCGGTTGACACTACTCTTAATCTTAGGAGGGCTATAGATGATGGCTGCTCTTACATTCTTTAGAGTTCGCATGATTGCAGCCTTGATCTGCATCACCGTTCTCCTTGTTGCCGCAGCGTGCGACGCAGGTCCATCTTCCACCCCCCCGTCGAGCCATGGCGGTCCTGTGCGAGACCAGCCGAGCTTGATAGATGCGCTGCGCGCATCGGGACTTAGCGTTAACCCGGTCGCCAGGTTGCAACAACCGGTGCTCTCAGGGTCGGGCGAAACGGTGCAGGTGAACAGCGAAACGATCCAAGTCTACGAATTTGCGGACGGAAAGGCAGCACAAGATGAAGCCGCCAAAGTGCAGCCGAACGGCACGGTGCCTGGAGTCACTGTCAACTGGCCGGGACAGCCACACTTCTACCGTAAGGAGAGGATCATCGTTATCTATCCAGGTAACGATCAAGCTGTGCTTACCGCCCTCGAAGCCGCCCTAGGCAAGCCTTTCGCAGTTGGCCCATAGTTTTACGCTGACCCACTGACTAACAGCCAAGAGGGAAAATGAGTTCGATAGACACTACTATTCAGCCCCTGCCAGAAGAGACTGTTATTGAGCCGGTGCCCGAATCTCTGACGGTTGCGCCGACCGGCGTTCGCTTGGAACGGCTCGCTTGGAGCGCCCTGGTCGCAGGGAGTTGCCTTCTTGCGGCCTTGGTCGCCACCTGGCCGCTGGCAACCACACTCTTGACGGCAGTACCACTCGGTACGGAACGCGAATCGACTGTTCCCCTACTCAATATCTGGACGCTCTGGTGGAACGCCGACCGCTTAGCCGAGGGCTTTGCCCACTATTGGGACGCCCCTTTCTTCTTTCCATTTGAGGGTGTATTTACCTACTCAGAGCCTCAGACCCTTATCGGGCTCGCCGTAGCACCATTATGGGCGGTGAGCGCCCCTCCTGCGCTCATCTATAATCTGGCCGTACTGGGGATGCTTACCCTTAATGGCATATTTGCGTACCGACTTGCCAGGGCGCTTTACGTGCCGAGGCTACCCGCGCTCCTCGCCGGCCTGCTTACTGTAACTCTACCCTTCCTGGCGAACATGTCGGGCGTGTCACATCTGCTGCCAATATTCGGGTTGTTATGGACGCTGGATGGTCTGGTTCGCTTTGGCGAGAGCGGGGCGACACGCCACGCTGTGTGGGCTGCGTTAGGCTTTATGGCAGCATATCTTACCAGCCAGCAATACGCCTTGATGTTCGCGCCGTTCGCCCTGGCTGCGGGCGTATTGGCGCTCTCACAACAGCGCTTCAAAGCCCAAAGCGCCCTGCGGCTGGGGCTTGCAGGTCTGGGCGCCGCCCTCGTTGTATTGTCCATAGCCTTGCCAGTGTTCAGCCTGCACCGTGAGCTTGGTTTTGTGCGCTCCGATTTCGTTGTGGAGAGACTCTCGGCCAGGGCAGGAGACTTCCTCACGAGACCCGCCAACGCATGGCTCGATTTCCCCGGTCGCAACGGCGAGGACACAGCGGGTCTCTTCCCCGGTCTGCTGCTGCTAGGCTTGGCGTTGGCCGGTGGGTTCGTGGGGCGCACTAACCCAAAGCAACGTGCCTGGACTGCTTACCTTCTACTCGGCGCCCTGACTGCAACGCTGCTGGCCATGGGGCTAAACTTGGAGATCTTGGGCTGGCGTCCCTTCGAAACCCTACGAAGCGTTATCCCCGGCCTGGCCGAGTTGCGAAGTCCTTTCCGGTATACCACGATCATGCAGCTTATGCTGCCGATCCTGGCGGGCATGGCGCTCGCCCGTATGAGCCTGCGGTTGGCGCGCACGGGAACTCTAGCAATTGCCCTGCTGGCAATAATTGCGGCGGCAGAGAACCTTTCCGTACCCGCTGCCCTGGCGCAAATACCTGTCTCTCCTCGTGCCGGCTGGACCGACTGGCTGCTCGCGCAGCCCCCGCAAACGGTTGTCGCTCATGTACCTTTCCCAGGCGGAACCCGCGTGTCCGATTACGAGGTCGAAGGGCGGAGGCTCTTAGCGCAGATGGAGCATGGCAAGTTCATAACCAACGGCTACTCAGGCTATTTCCCACCGGGCTACACGGAATTCCAGCTCGATATGGCTAAGCGCTTCCCGGAGCGTGACCTCTTGTGTGAACTGCAAAGGGGGCTGGAGGTAGATACGCTGGTGGTTGACCAGAGCTGGTTAGCAACCCACTCCGCCCAGATGCGAAAAATCGAGGAGTACCTCACCCCCGCCTACAATGACGCGCAGGTGCAGATTTATCGGATCCTCCTGCCCGACAGCGCCTGCGCTCAGGGGAACGAACCGTAATTATAGCCGTTATCATGGCAGAAAGGGAGGAGCGGGATGAAGATAAAAGGAGACCCCAATAGAAGTACGCATCGCATCCCATTGACGGTGTTGGTACTCCTGCTAATGATTGTGGTAACTGCCGGCGCAGCATTCGCACAATCACCTTCAGATTCGATGGCAGGCGACCGCGCGGCAGCCTCGTCGGCGATAAGTGGGAAGGCTCAGACAAACGCCGGCATCGTCTTGAGATCCGCGGTGTCACCTACACCATGCACCCCTGTTGGCACAGCAACACCTAGTGTGATCCAGGGGTCACTGGTAGCCGCCGATCCTGATCAAGCAGGTCGCATCTTCCGTGATGACCCTGGCTCTACATGCGCTGTACCTCAGACTTGCGCCATCTTTGACGCCATACCCAGGAACTATGACGTCTACACCTTCACCAACACAAGCGGCAGCCCTGTCTGTGTGACTATAGAGCTAAACGCACAAACGTGTGTAGGCACGCAGTTCCTACAGAGCGCGGTCTACTCTCCTGCATTCGTGCCGACCTCTCTATGCCAGAATTTCGTGGGAGACATGGGAGCTAGTCCGAACCCTGTGAAGAGTTACTCTGTAACAATACCGGCGGGAGCGACCTTTCAGGTGACAGTGAACGAGACCACAAGCAATGCCCTTTGCCCAGCCTATACCCTTACCATTATAGGACTTCCTGGTAGCTGTGCCACTCCTATAGTACCCACAGCCACGGCCACAGTTTGTGCGGTTAACAGCATCGTTGGGTCACTTACCTCCAGTGATCCTGTGCAGATGGGCCGCCTGTGGCGCGACACACCTACAGGGTGTGCGACGAACAATTGCCCCGGCGTGATGGATACGCTGCCGAGACACTACGATGCCTACCAGTTCATCAACAACTCGACTTCCTCGCAATGCATAAACGTGACGCTCAACACCGCCGGATGCGCGGCGGGTAAGTCACCCTCTGGGGCCGGCTTTGCAGATAGCGCCGGGTACGTGGGCGCGCTCGCTGGGGGGACGGGTGGCTTCAGTCCCCTGGATCTTTGCACGAACTACCGAGGCGACATAGGCCTTACACAGACCTTCACCGGCACCTATTCTTTCGTAGTTGGTCCGTTGGAGTCATTTACCATCGTAGTAAATGAAGAAAACCCGAACCAGGGTTGCGCAAGCTATACTCTCGCTGTAAGGGGTTGCGGCATCACGCTATGCACCAGCAGTTTCAGCGACGTGCCGCCAGGTTCTACGTTCTACACGTTCATCCGATGCCTCTCCTGCAAAGGCATCATTTCCGGGTATAATGATGGCACCTTCAGACCGAATGCTGAGGTAACAAGAGGACAGCTTGCCAAGATAGTATCTAATGCGGCTGGTTTCTCAGATGATCCCGGCGCTCAGATATTTGAGGATGTGCCGTCATCTAACCCATTCTACCAATGGATCAATCGCCTCACCAGGCGGGGCATCATGTCGGGTTATACTTGTGGTGGCCTGGGGGAGCCTTGCGTTCCGCCTACCGACAGACCATACTTCAGGTGGGGGGCCAACGCCACTCGCGGGCAGACTTCTAAGATTGTCGCCAATGCAGCCAACTTCAATGAACCTCCCTCAGGGCAGACCTTCGAGGATGTGCCGCCATCGCACAGCTTCTACGAGTGGATACAGAGGCTGGCCTCCCGCAATATCATGCAGGGTTATCCTTGTGGTAGTCTTGGTGAGCCTTGTGTGCCGCCAGAGAACAGGCACTACTTTCGGCCATTCAACAACGTCACTAGAGGGCAATCGGCCAAGATAGTAGCCAATGCCTTCTACCCTGGCTGCAATCCCTGACGGGCTGTAGTCTAAGAGGTATTCCGGCTCAAAAGTGGGGCAAGCCCGTGTACGGCTTGCCCCTTGTGTGTCCAACCACAGATCTTGGAAGGTGTGTGAGACCTTTACCTTATCTAGCCCTCCAATGCGGTGGCAACTGCTTGCTCCAGCGTCAACGCCCTGCCTCGGTCCCACGCTGAGGTGAATGCCTCCTTATCGAGCTGCTCGCGTGTAGTGGTCACATAGCGCTCGTGCTCGCTGCGGTCGCTAGGGTCAAGGTTAGAGCTTGTGGTCGTGAGTAGGGCGTCTGATGCGCCCAGCAGGCGCGCCGCTAATTCGGCATTGCCCTCCGCTCGGTTGACTTCTGCCAACCCTGCCAGGCATTTGCTGATGCCAATTCTGTCACCAAGCTCGACTCGTAGGTTCAAGCTTTCCTCCAGCAGCCTCCTCGCATGAGAGTAATCGCCGAGCCGCAGGGCGCTTTTCCCCATGTTGCCAAGAGAGCGGGCAAGACCCTGCTTGTTGCCAAGCTCTCTTTCGAGGGCAGCGCTCTCCTCAAAGAGGGGCCACGCCTGCGCGTAATCACCTTGCGCGAACTGCACGTTTCCGAGGTTGTTGAGCGCCTGTGCGGTTCGTTGCCTATCACCCAGTTCTCGCAGCTTGATAAGGCTTTCCCCCAGCAGTTCAGCAGCCTTTTCATAGTCTCCTTCGCGGGTGGCAATAATCGCCAGATTGTTGAGGGACGAGTTGATACCAACCTGATCATTGGCCTCTCGCCAGGCAGTGAGATTCTCTTCGTAATAGGCACGAGCAGCAGAATAATCGCCCTCCTCGGCAGCCACATTCGCCAGGCCGTCTAGGGAAGCCGCAACCCCCCGCTTATTCCCTAGCTCGCGCCATAGCGCCAGACTCTCTTCGTAATGTTCTCGGGCGGCTGGAAAGTCACACTGCACAGTTGCGAGCCTACCCGCTATGAGTAGCGCCTTTGCGCGAGGGGCTGTCGGTTCAGGCGCAGTCGCCTTGTCGGTGACTCGCGCTAATTGCTCTCGGCCTTCCGTGATGTAACCGCGTACCTGCCAAAACATCCCCAATGCGCCTGCCAGACGTAATCGAAGCTCCGGATCATCCTGACTAGACGAGCAAAGCCAATCTAAGGCTCCCCGCATGTTGTCATGCTCTTCCTCCAATTGCACCAACCAGACGCCTCTCTCAGGCCCGTAAAGCATCGCCTCAGCTTTCTCGGCCATGGAGAGGAAGTAGGTGGCATGCCGCCTGCGTAAGGTCACCTCCTCATTACTGGCTGCAAGGCGCTCGGAGGCATATTCATGTATTGTTTGCAGGAGTGTGAAGCGCGATTCGCCCCCGTTTTCCAGACTCGATTCCTGGCGAATCAAGCTCTTCTCCACAAGCGAACCAAGCCCATCTAAGGGGTCCATTCCCAACGAGCTTAGCTCTTCCAAGGGTGGCAACGGGCGATCCGGTAAGGCTACTTGCACATCAGCTTGATTGCTTCCGGCGAGAATAGCCTCCGCTGTCTGCAGGGTGCAACCGCCCCTGAAAACGGCCAACCGTCGGAAGAGGGTCTGCTCGCCCACCTCCAAGATGTCATAGCTCCAATCTATCGTACTGCGTAACGTCTGCTGCCGCGCGGGCAAGTCTCTCATTCCACTCGTGAGCAGTTGAAGGCGACTGCCGAGTCGTTCGAGAAGGGCCTGTGGCGTGAGCAGCTTTATGCGCGCCGCAGCCAACTCGATAGCCAATGGCAAACCATCCAGCCGCACGCAGATCTCGGCCACAGCCGGCCCATTCTCGTTTGTCAGGTCAAAATAGGGCTTCACGGCCTGGGCGCGCTCGACAAAGAGGGCTACCGCTTCATACTTGCGAAGTAGCTCCAGCTTGGGCAGCCGCTTAAGGTCCGGTAGCTCCAGGGGTGGAACCACAAACTCATGCTCCCCGGCCAAGCGCAGGAGGGTCCGGCTCGTGATGAGCACTCTAAGATAACGAGTACCTGCCAGTAGCGAGCTCAACTGAGGAGCTGCGTCGACGACCTGCTCGAAGTTATCGAGTACCAGCAGGGTCTTCTTATCCATCAGGCTTTGTTTGAGGGTATCGACGAGGGTCTTGCCTTCGCTGCCTTGTACCCCTAGCGTCTGAGCGATTGTGGGGATGACCAAGCTCGCATCTTTGATAGGAGCCAGGTCCACAAAGTAGACCCCATCCCTGAAATCAGGGAGGAGGTCCGTAGCGATATGGAGAGCCAATCGGGTCTTACCGGTGCCCCTGGGCCGGTGAAAGTAAGAATGCGGACGCTCTCGCCCAGCAGAAGCTCTCTAGCGGCGGCCCTTTCACGCTCTCGTCCAATAAGAGTTGACGCCCGAGTGGGCAGATTGTTCGGGACAATTTCATCAGGTGGCGCGCCTGCTGCTGGCTTTGCCTCAGGCAAAGGAGGAGCAGGCGCCACGACTACCAGCTTCTTAGCACGTGCCCGCCTATCGGCACGCCACTTCAGCACATAGTCTATGATCTGGAAGAGACCCGCTATCAGACCTATGATCACAGCCAGGCCGGTTATGATCACCCACGGATCGATCTGATCGCCGCCATGAGAGGAAAAAGAGTAGAGAGCTACCGTTGAAGGGGTAGCAATATACCATAGAGTGATTAGGATAACCATATGAGATGCTTCCGGCGCGACAATACGCTACGGTATATAGACCATGCCCCACTCGCGTGGCAGCATTGTAACAGAGCCGGGGTGGAGCGTCAACAGAAAGGGCTAGCTTCTGTTGATGGTGCGTTGCCTGTTACTGTTTGTTTTGCCCCTGCCGGGCGCCCTCTGGGTGGATGCCGCAACTGCTGTCAGAATCGTCCCATTAGAATCATTGACAACGCGAGGCACTGGTTGTAGAATGCTCACGATACATGTGGCTGCACCTGTTGATGTGGCGCGTTCTGACTTGCTATCCAACATTGACTACAGATACACGACAGACTTGGGATCTACTGGTTACCCTTAGCCTGCTATTTCCTAGCACGCGGGCATTTCTTTGGGGAGTTGATCGTGATTGGAGTAAGTAAACTCCTGTTGCGGCCTGTGGCTGGACTTGCCGGACTCGCAGTTCTCCTGGTCGTGATATTGTTCGTCGGCACTGCCGTATCGGCCCTGGCACCGATAA
>JBDSDS010000288.1:0-5214 GCA_039920445.1 Chloroflexia bacterium | reverse complement strand
AGAGAGAAGCTAAAGATTTGCAGGGCGCGCACTTCTATATTCAGGGCAATGGAATAAGACCGAACAACTTCTTCTTGGGGCGGGCCTTGCCGAACGCGCCATATGCTTCGGCGGCAGCTTGCTTGGTCTCGATCTTATCGATCTGCTGCCACCGCGCCTCTTGAAGTTGCATCTCTTTCTCCCAGGTGCGCAGAGCCGTTAGCACAACCAGGGGGAGCGCCAGCATCTGCCATTTGCCGAGCTTCCACCACTCGTATCTGGCCCAACGGTACAGTTGCATCAAATTTGCCCCTGGATAGGGCGCTACCGGGTAGGGCAGCTTCTTCGATACCTTATTTGCTTTCGACATTGCCTTGCGCGGCGGCACCGGCAAACCTCCCACCGGCTTCTTTGCCTCCATTGCGGCAAACCTCGATTTCTGCCTCAATTGTTCTATCTTGCTATCTTTCTTTGCCATATCTATCTCCACTCATGACAAATGACTGGTTATTGGACACTCATTACTCACGGCACGAACTCAATCTCCTCATACCCCAGGCCAGTAATGAGGGTGCGTATGACTTGTTCGGCGTTGGTGCGCGCTTTAGTGATAATGCCGTCTTCCATGGCTGCCTGTATGATCTCTTTCTCGGCTGCCTGCCTTAGCTGGGTTTCCAGATTTGGGTCGGGCTTGTTGAAGATGCCTGTTTGGCGGTCGTATACGTAGGTTTTGTCGTTATCTATCTTGCTGTATAGTATCTCAGGCTCAGGCAGCCTCACTGTGACCCTCCCTCCCTCTTCTGTTATATCGCCATTCTTGAGCTTACCGAGGTCAATACCCGCTACCACTTCGCCCTGTGCAACCAGAAGAATCTTGTCGCTGGTGAGGAACTCAGGTAAGGGGCCTGTGCTTTTGCCGCTAACCACTTTCTGTAGATTGTAGTGAACCGTTTCAAGCTTGCTCAGGGCACGCACCTGCTCGATTACGGTCGGGCGGCTGATGTCCAGGGTTACGGTAGGTGTAGTCACCAGGCCAAAGTCGGGGATGCCCCAGCCTCCACCTATGCCCGACAGCCGGTCTAATCCACTATTCAAGGCGGCGAATGCAAGGAGAGCGCACGCCAGCGACAATAGTGACATTGTGCCTGCGATTATGGAGCAAGCCGATGGCCCCCGCCGCACCTGGACAACAGTTGGCTGATTGGGTCTGTGTTCTCTCTCGCTGGTATGCGGGCTTTCTGCGGGAACAGTTTGGCGTGGAGTAGTGCGGGTCCGTGAAGGGGGCTGAGCGTCATAAGGCTCAAATGTGCGCTGAGGTTGTGCAGCCGGGGTATAGAGTGTGCCTCTCTGTATAGTTGTAGCCGTGTGTTCTTGCTCCGGTGCATAGGAGTCGTCCGGCAGGATGCGAACGGTATCGCCTTCCTCTCCAGACATCGATGTGTCGAAACTCCTCTGGTTGTCGTCCCGGCCCTCTGGCATGAGGTTTTCCTTTCCGCTGCTATCACTTGCCGACCTTGCAAGGATTATACCAGGGGAGGCGGTTTCGTGTATCACGGGGCGAATCTGCCTGTCGACCATATGCTCTGCAGAAGCGTGAAACGTGAAACGTGAGGGCAGACGGGGTAATCACGTTTCACGTTTCACGCTTCTCTCCGTGCAAATTATTGTCCGGCCCACCGGCCTATGTTACAATAATTGCATATGCCCCGGCCACATGGCCTTACAGGAGGCAAATTTGGAACTACCGGCGAGCACAGGGAGCACAGGTACGCACGTGGAAGCGCGTGAGCCGCTCCTCCCTGAGATCAGGGTTACGCCGAAAGAGCGTAATCGCCTGGTCCTGGTCGCCCTTGCCGCGTTTGTGCTCTTGTGGCTCATCAACCAGTCGCTCGATGCGCTTGGCCCTTTCATCCTGGCCCTCGTGCTGGCCTACCTGATGCTGCCGCTCGTCGACCGCCTGAGCAAGTACCTCCCCAGGGTGCTGGCCATCATCCTTGTCTATCTTGTATTTATTGGCGTCGTGGCGGGTCTTATTTTCTGGCTTGCCCCGCAGGTCACAGGACAGGTAAGCGAGCTTCTAGAACAAACGCCTACTTACTCCGCACAGGTGCAGGAATGGTCTGGGGAAGTAACCCGCTGGTATGATTCCCTCCCTATCTCAGAGGAGCTACGCAATTCCATCGAGAACAGTGCGCAAAGCTCTCTTGGGGCGATAGGGTCTGCTATCCAGCAGGGCTTGATGGGAGCGTTGCGGGTTTTCAGTCGCGCGCTGGGCTTCATAATTGGCCTCCTTATCATCCCGTTCTGGCTTTTCTACGTGCTCAAAGACAAGGACCGGGGTATTACCGCATTCAACAATATGATGCCGGAAAAGTGGCGCACCGACATTTGGCGTATCGTGCGTATCATAAACGGTGTGCTGACGAGCTACATACGGGGCCAGCTTCTGCTTGGGCTGATGGTAGGTATTGCTAGCACTGTAGGCCTTTTGCTGGTTGGCGCGCCTTACGCTTTGCTCCTGGGTATCATCGCAGGCATCACGGAGCTTATTCCGGTGCTTGGGCCGGTGCTGGGGGCGATACCTGCTCTTATCCTGGCAGCGTTCCACCCGGAGGGGTGGCTTATGGTATTGAAGGTGTTGGCCGTTTTTGTGGTTGTGCAGCAACTTGAGAACAACTTACTCGTTCCAAAGATACAGGGCGACAGCGTAAAGCTACACCCGACAATCATCATGGTGTCGTTGGTGGTCGGTAGCCAGGTTGCCGGACTATTCGGCCTGATTGTGGCTGTGCCGGTTGCGGCGATCCTGCGCGACATATATATTTATCTATACAGGCGCTTTACCGAGGGCTTTAGTCCGCGAGATGCCGAGGCGAGCGTACCTTCTCGTCAGCACGAAGAAACGACCCAAGGAAAGAAGCGCGAGCAGCAACGATTACACGAAGACCTGAGCCGCCCTGGCCTCAACAGCGATGCTGAGGCGCTTTCCAATCTGGAAAGCAGCAAAGCGGAACAATCGTAACAACTGGACTAAACTCTGCCGTGGCTGGAAGTTGCGGTAAGACGATATAACTAAGGAAGATACCTTTTGAGCCAATCTAATGACCGCCGCCCCAATACCACCAGTGGGCCAAACAGTGGATCTACCCGCCCGAATACGCGTCCCCATACCCGACCTCATATTACCTCCCAAAGCCCCAGCCACGGCCAACATTACCGCGCCCGCTCCAACGGTATAGAGACGCTTGGTTCGAGCGCGACAGTTAGGGCGACCGCATTGGTGAAGAAGAGGACACAGCAGCGTCGGCTAAAGACAATTATGCTGTTCGTAGGAGGGTTACTGGCGGTCGTAGGGATAGGACTTTGGCTCTTTCTATCGCCCACTATTGAAAAGTTCAATGACACTATCAACGATATTTTCGTGACGCCTCAACCTCACAATATTGGACGGGATGGCAGTCCCCAGCCTGTCGTTTATCCTGACTGGGGCAAAGAGCCGGTCAACATCCTGCTTATAGGCCTGGATCTGCGTTCCGAGGACGAAGACACCCGGGCTGATACACAGATCGTTGTGCATATAGACCCGGTTGCGAAGAGCGCCGCGATGTTTTCCATACCCCGCGACCTGTGGATCCCAATACCCGGAAATGGTGAAGGCCGGATCAATACGGCTTACCAACTGGGAGAAGACGATAAGATAAATGTGCCAGGTGGAGGACCTACCCTGGCTATGTCGACAATACAGCAGAACTTCGGCATAGAAATCCACTACTTCGCCCAGGTGGACTTCACCGGCTTCGAGCGCGTTGTAGACGCCATGGGCGGGTTGACGATAGATGTGCCTCGGCCTCTGGTTGATAACGAATACCCACTTGCGAACCAGGGCGTGACCCGTATCTACATCCCGGCTGGCTTGCAGCACATGGATGGCCGGACCGCCCTCCAATATGCTAGGTCGCGCCATGCCGACAGCGATCTGGGTCGCAATTCCCGTCAGCAGCAGGTACTCCTCGCACTGCGGCAAACAGGACTCAATCTCAACATACTTTCCAAGCTTAATGAGCTTGCGGATGAGCTTTCAGACGCCGTGAAGACGGATTTGTCACCTGAGCAAGTCGGTTCGCTTGCCCTACTTGGTAGGGACATCGGTCCCGAGTCGATCCAAACCGTGCTGATCGATGCCGATATGGTGAACGAGGTAATTCTGTCCGGCAGTGGCGCTCAAGTCCTCATGCCGCGCTGGGAGTTGATACGCCCGAAAATCGTCCAGGCGTTTGCCGACCCGCAACTTGCAAAAGAAGGAGCGCGTCTATCGGTCAAGAACGGCACCATCACTGGCGGCATTGGCAGAAAGGTGAACGATCTACTTGTCGCCAAAGGCTTCTTCGTGCCCGACCTGTCGGCAGCCTCTGACCAGGGGAGCTATCCCACTACCGTGATAATTGACTATACAAAGGGCAAGAAGGTCCGCACACTGGAAGCGCTCACCGACGCACTTCGTATAGACCTGGTAGACGTGCGAGAAGGCCTTCCAGATGAAGCGCCAATAGCCAACTCAGACGGTAAGCCGGTAGACATCCTGGTGATAGCGGGGGATGACTGGATAAACAAGTGAGTTGTTAGTTGTTGGTTATATATTACAAACCGACCACTGACTACCGACCAACATCTATTGTATAATAGCGTGGGCATGTCGCACCGGACGCACATGGCCCACCTTTTTGCGTGATGATTCTGATACAAACTGACAATCTTGCGCGTCGCGTTACGGCCAACTGGCGATTGTTTGTCGATTTCGACAGACCGGGAGCCGAGAATATGGCTCTCGATGAGGCGCTGCTCGATTCGGTCATCGCGGGAGGCGCGCCTGTGGTCCGCTTTTACACCTGGGAGCCTGCCGCATTATCCATCGGTGTGAACCAGGCTGTAGGTGCAGTCGATCCTGGAGAATGCGCCCGGCGAGGCTTTGGATTGGTCCGCAGGATTACCGGTGGACGGGCGGTGCTGCACCAGCATGAGCTTACATACTCGGTGATCGCACCGGAGAATGACCCGCATGTTTCGGGTGGGGTAATCGAGTCGTACAGGAAGATCAGCGAAGTCCTTGTCGAAGGCTTCAAGACTCTCGGAGTGGTATTAACTCTCTCGGAGCCGAACCGCGCTCTTTTTCGCGCAATGGCACAGCAGAGGCGTTACAGCGATCTTGGTGAGTTGGAAGAGAGCAATCACGGCGCG
>JBDSDS010000287.1:0-4433 GCA_039920445.1 Chloroflexia bacterium | reverse complement strand
GACGGCACAACTATTGATAAAGCAAGAGGCCTGGGCCTTGACGCTCACCAGTTCCTTGCTGACAATGATAGTTATACTTTTCTCGAAAAGCTGGGCAACACGATTAAAACAGGCCCTACAGGCACCAACGTAAACGACGTAATGGCGATATTTGTGTTTTAGTTCAAAGTTCAAAGAAGGTTCCAACCTTCTAAATACAACCTTGAACTTTGAACTTTGAACCTTGAACTAACAATCGGGAGAAACTACATGAAAGTTGGCGCATTTACATTCGTGCTACATACTCATATGCCTTTCTATAGAGGGGCGGGGAAGTGGCCGCACGGCGAAGAAAACCTGCACGAGGTTATGGCGGAGACATACATTCCACTGCTCGAAGCCCTCACGGACCTCCACGAGGCGGGCGTTCCAGCCAGAGTCACGCTCGGCATTACGCCAGTACTGGCCGAGCAGCTAGCCGATTCACTTGTCATCTCGAACTTTGAAGCCTATGTAGACGGCGAGATAAAAGCAGCCACAGAAGAGGTCGCGCGCTTCGAGAAAAGCGAAGAGCAGCATTTCCTCTACCTGGCCCATTACTACCTCGATTATTACACGCACGTATTACAGACCTTCCAGGGTCGTTTCGGGCGAGACATCATCGGCGGCTTCAGGCGGTTGCAGGACGCGGGCGTGGTCGAAATCTTAACGTCAGCAGCCACACATCCTTATTTGCCTCTCATGTCGCGTGATTCAACCATCTATGCCCACCTCGCAATCGGCAAAAAGGCCACCGAGCGGCACTTCGGCAAAGCGCCAAACGCCATCTGGCTCCCGGAATGCGCCTACCGCCCTGGTTACTACGCTACCGCCTCGGACGGCAGCCAGTACGAGCGTCCAGGCATCGAGCGATTGTTGGATGATGCTGGTATAGGTATGTTCTTCAGCGAGAGCAGCGCCGTCGAAGGAGGACAACTTTTGGGGCGGGCCGAAGGCGAGACCCGTGAAGTGATGCGCGAAGTAACCCGTGTGCGCGAGGTCGTGCCCGCTCTGTACGATCAGGTCGCCCAGACCATAGAGGAAATGGGTATCGAGAGCGCGGGCTTTGTTACCGAAAAGCGCGTCATCCCGTTCGAGGGCGGCGCGGCAGGCAGGATCGATGGCACCTCGCAGGCATACCTCGTGCGCGATTCCGATGTGGCTGTAGTCGGGCGCAATCGCGTGGTGGGCGAGCAGGTATGGTCGGCCACGTTCGGCTATCCTGGCGATGGCGACTACCGCGAGTTCCACCGCAAGGACGAGCTACACGGCTTCCAGTACTGGCGAGTCACAGACAACAAGGCAGACCTCGCCTACAAACAGCCCTACGACCCATACAAGGCGGCGGGGAGGCTACAGGAGCACGCCGACCACTTCGTCCAACTCGTCGAGAGCGAGCTTAAGCAATATGCGGACGAGCATGGGCGGGCAGGTATTATCGCCTCGGCCTACGATACCGAGCTTTTCGGGCACTGGTGGTTCGAGGGCGTGCAGTGGCTCAAAGAGGTGCTGATTCGCCTTGCCCACAGCCAGACCGTCGAGCTTGCAACCGCTTCCCAGTGCCTGACCCTTTGCCCCGCAGAGAAGGTGATCGACCTGCCGGAAAGCTCATGGGGCCACGCAGGCACACACGTTACCTGGATCAACCCTGAGACCTCATGGATGTGGGAGGCGGTACACACAGCCGAGCACCGCATGGAAAACCTTGTCGAGCGCCATCAAGACGCCAACGGTGATATAGAAGCAGCCCTCAACCAGTCAGCACGCGAGCTTGTACTTCTCGAAGCGAGCGACTGGGAGTTCCTTTATACAACAGGGCAGGCCAGGCAATACGCAGGCGACCGCTTCGCCGAGCATGTGAACCGTTTCAATGCCCTTGCCGATGCGGTAGATGAAGGGAGCGAAAAAGCAGGACAGCTAGCCCAGCAATATGGAGAGCGCGACAACCTCTTCCCCGACATAGATTACCGCTTATTCGCCCGTCGGCAGCCTATGTAGTTGTTGGTTGTTACAGGCAAACTAAAAAGGAGAGGCCGTGCCTCTCCTTTTTGATGCTGGGTAGGGAGGTTCTACTTTGACCCTCCTTGTAGGCTCAGGACTCGGTACTGTTTACCTCGTTCACACCGCCATCCGCACCGCCGTACCTGCCGGTGCCGCCTGCGTCGGCTGCGCCTGCTTCGCCGCCTTTGACAAGGCCGCTACGAACATCGCTGTTCTCCATCTCGATTGTGAGGTCGGTGCCGGCTCCTGTGTTGCCGAACTCGCCGAATTGCTCACCTTCACCACCCTTTTGGGTGCCTTCCGTACCGCCACTGTGCTTACCTTCATATTCGCTCGTATTAGCGCCGGAATTACCGCCCGAACCTGAGTCCGAGCTACCATAATCTTCCATTTTGGGTGCATCACCCTGTGCATCGTTAGCCATCGTGTCCTCCTGTGTAGGTCCTGTGTAAAGTGGGCGTGTAAGCCCCCATGTAAGCATGAGAGCAAGCATTATGCCATTGTACTGTACCGCAAGGACCAACTGCTTATGCAAATAAAAGAGCGCGTCACAGGTGTGACGCGCCCCAATCCCTGATTGGTTGTTCGATCTTATCGTCTTATCACAAGCCAGACGATAATTAGTATGCTTAGAACTATCAGAATGCCGAAGATAAAGGCAGGTTGCTTGAGGAACTGCGCCATTGCTGAAGGAGCAGCCGCCTCATCGGGCAGGTTGCGTGACGAAAGCACGCCGGTATCGTAAGGTTGCAAGGTTGGATTAGTAACGCTCCCGGTCCCTGCTGTCGACGCGCCCATGACACTTCTCCTGAGGGCAACCCAGCGAAGGCCGAGGCGCGCTTCCTCGTTCGAGGGGTCCAGGTTGGCCGCCGTCTGGAAAGCATTCTCTGCCTCAGTCAGGTTGGTAGTTGTGCCTGCCAACCATACCCATGCCTCCGGGACATCTGGGTAACGGTCGACTACGCTTTGGAACGTGATGTTAGCTGTTGCTTTGTCCCCGGCCTGTGCGGTGGCGATGCCTAGCTGCATCAGATCGTCCAGGCTGCGCGTTTCACCGCCGATTTCCTCTATAGGAGGAAGTGGTCCGCTGATCATCACCGGCCCGGTCGATAATGCTCCTGATATATATTGAGCATTGGTGGGCGTTTCCATAGGAGAGCCTGTTCCACGCTCGGAGGCGACCCATTGCATGCCCATGGCTGCCTCCTGGCTGTCGGGGTCGATTTCAAGAGCGCGCCGAAAAGCAGCCTCAGATTCGTCCTTATCAGCGCTGGACCATCCCAGCCAGACCCACGCCTCTACCGCGCCGGGGTGCTCCTCGGTTACTTGTCGAAAGATGGCATAAGCGCCCTCTTTGTCTCCCGATTCTGATGCGGCTATGCCGCGCTGCGTTGCCTCTTCGAGGCTTAGTTGATTTTTCATATTCGCCGAAACCTCGCCTGTGTTTATGTCCATCTTATTCACCTCTGCGCCCAAGCCAGGCACTCTCCTCAGCAGCCGATCCGCGATACTTGCATCTTATACCACCACGCCCCTTACTGCAACGGTTTACTCCAAATTGTGGGACTAAGGTACTGCTATCGGTGGTCGGTGGTCGGTGGTCGGTGGTCTACTATTCCACCAGCGCCGGAGAGACTTCGGCTGGGGACCCACCGGACTGCCCCTCTTCTACGCGATCCCTGGCTTTCGCATAGAGGAGCAGCGCGGGCGACAAAAGGAGGGCTGAAGTAACCAGCGCCGCCCGGATCGAGACGGCTGTGCCTATCCAGCCTATCACAGGTCCACCTGCGACTTGCCCTATGGCATCTGATTGCCCGGTCATCGAAATGACGGTGGCGCGCACCCTCTGAGGTATGCTTACTGTAAGCCAGGTCTCGTACAAAGGCCCGCTAAGACTACGCAAGAGAGCCGCTGCCCAGAAGGCAAGCAACGCCAGGTAGAAGTCGCCCGCCAGCGCGAAAGCGCTTACCATCAGAATGCGAAGCCCACTGAAGATGAGCAGCGTTATCGCCACCCTCCCGTGGTCTTTCATATCCAAACGGCGGCGTAGCACCTCCGTACAGAAGATGCCGAGGATCAGCACCCCCATCTCGATGATGCCAAACCACACTATCGGCTGCAAGTTTCCAAGCGATGGGAATCTGAAATTCGTCAAAAAGTGCGCATCGCCCAGCCTGTCTATCCCTTCGCTTGTCATTCCGAAGAAAAAGCCGATAGCGAGGAACAGCACAAGGATGGGGCTTAGTCTCACGACGCGGGTGCCTTCCACCAGTGTCGTCCTCATGCTTTTGAGGGGGGATGTTCGCTCCTCTTTTGGCGCTCGCTTGAATCCGGTCTCAGGCATAGCTACTATCTCAAAGGCGCCAAGCGCAATGAATAGCACGCCGCCCAGCATAATGGGGAGGGTAATCATT
>JBDSDS010000286.1:0-4970 GCA_039920445.1 Chloroflexia bacterium | reverse complement strand
CACAGCGCAGTTTAGCACGAAATTAGATAGCCGGGCAAAGGTTTTTGCAATCCGGCGACGTGCGCGGAATGGATTTCTTACCTCATGAATGTTTTTACCCACCCTGGGCGTTTTTCTGATGACGCTCGAAGGGCGCGTCGTTTCTGGTTGGCAGGCCTGGCGTCGATCTTCATATCGCTTACCCTGTCGATGGTTAGCGGTCTCCATCCGGTTCTGATCTTTCTTGCCTACCCGTTTCTGCTGATAGGGCTTCCCCTCTGGACTATGGGCCGGGCGGGGCAGCGTCGACTCAAGACAATGCCGCGACCTGATCTCTTGCTGAATGCCGAATTGAAGGCGCTCAACGACAAGTACTCGCTCCACCACTACGCGCCATACGGAGGGGGAGCGTTCGACCACTTGCTTGTTACCCCCGCCGGACTTATCGTCATTGTGACGAGCGACGTTCCTGGGCCGGTAACGTGCAACCCGGTGAAAGGTTCGGATCGCTGGTCGTCGCCTTCTAGCTTCCTCGACCGTATAACAGGTGTCAAGCCCTCAATAGGGAACCCAAGTGTTCGGGCGACTGCCCAGGTCGATCTTGCCTCATCATTTCTCAAGGCCGAGACAGCCGCAGATGTGCCGGTCAAGGGACTGATTGTGTTCACTCAAAATCCCGATTTGGAGCTAGGGGGATGTACGCACGCCGCGGTCCCTTTGGAGGAAGTGCGTTTAGCTGTGAAACTACTCCAGGATGAGATGACGGGGGAGAGCAGTCAGGAAGAGGCTCGAGGTCGGATTCTCACCAGTGACCAGCGTAGGCGACTCAATTCCGCGCTCAGTCCACAAATTGCCCCCGTCATCCCAAGAGCCGTACCTGCCAAACGGTGAAGTCTTCAATGATCACAGAGAGCCAACAAATCGACAGCGGCTGGCCCTTGTTTGGACACACTAAAGCCGTGCAGATGTTAAGTCGGTCGCTCATTAGCGGTAACATATCTCATGCATATTTGATCACGGGTCCCCCAGGCGTCGGGAAGCACACATTGGCAATAGCCTTCGCCATGGCCCTGAATTGCGAAGCAGCCGATCCGCCAGCCGGTACGTTTCTTACAGAACCTTGCATGCTCTGCCGCTCGTGCGGGCAAATCACCAGAGGAGCGCACCCCGATGTCGCGGAGATCGATTTGCAGGTCCAGGCTGCCGCTCTCAACGACGGCAGGGGCAAGCTGGCGTCACCGAAGGAAATTCGCATCGACCTGGTCAGAGAGTTGCAGGCTTCAATCGGCCTGCAACCGTATTCCGGGCGGCGTCGTGTCTATATTATTGGCGACGCAGATCGTCTCAACGAAGAAGCCTCGAACTGCCTCTTGAAGACCCTTGAGGAGCCTCCCGCGCAGGCGATCCTGCTGCTGCTTGCACCCGATGAGTTATCGGTTCTGCCCACAATCTCATCTCGCTGCCTGCACGTACCGTTACGGCCCCTGCCACTTAAGGCTGTGGAAGTCGCGCTGGTGGAGCGATGGGACGCGCCAGAAGATGAAGCAGGTCTTCTGGCCGCGCTCTCCGGCGGGCGGCCTGGACGTGCGCTGGCGTTGCTCAGGGATAGGGATGCTCTTGACAGACGCAAGCTTGCGCTTGAACGGGTAGCCCTACTTTCGGGATCGTCGATAAGCGAGCGGGTTAGCCTGGCCGCAGACCTCTCCAAACTCTTCACTGATGCGCGCGGCGAACTCTATGAGATGCTCGATACCTGGGAGAGTTGGTGGCGTGATATTGCTGTTGTTGGTGCCCCTGCGCCGGAACTCGTTACGAACAGTGATCAATCGCAGGCTCTAGTTTCGAGTGCGAGACGCGTGGGGGTTCAACAGGCGGCTAGAGCTTTGGAACTGATTTACCAGACGCGGCTTCAACTACAGGAGAATGTAAACCCTCGTCTTGCCTTCGAGGCGCTTACACTGGGCTTACCTTAACCTAGAAGTTCAAGGTTCAAGGTTCAAGGTTGTCTAGCGTTGAACCTTGAAATCACAAGAATCCCTCTACCGGAGCTTCCTCAAGAAGGTTTCGATCCTGGTAAGTGCTTCTTCGATGTTCGACATGGATGTCGCATAGGAGGCGCGGACGTGCCCCGCCCCCGATTTTCAGAAAGCCGAGCCTGGCACCATCGCTACCTTGTGCTCCATCAGAAGTCGCTCTGAGAACTCTGCATCCGTGAGGCCGCTGCTTGCTACAGATGGGAAGGCATAGAAGGCGCCCTTAGGCTCGAAACAGGCCAGGCCCAACGTGTTGAACCCATCGACTATGGTGCGGCGGCGGCGGTCATATTCGTCACGCATTTGAATAACGAACGGTTCCCCGCTCTTGAGAGCTTCGATAGCCGCCTCTTGCCCGGTGGTTGGCGCGGACATGATGATATACTGGTGTATTTTCCGCATAGCGGAGAGGAGAGGCGCGGGCGCGGCGGCGTATCCAATTCGCCACCCTGTCATAGCGTATGATTTGGAGAAGCCTCCGAGCAAGATCGTCCGGTCGCGCATGCCATCGAGAGCTGCGAAGCAGGTGTGCTCTATACCATACACCAGACGATCATATATCTCGTCCGAGACGACGAGCAGGTCATGCTCCTCTGCCCAGCGGGCTATTTCTACCAGCCGCTCACGCTCCAGAACTGCGCCTGTTGGGTTATTCGGGTAGCCGAGCAGCACCGCTTTAGTCTTACTATTTCGAGCGCGTTCGAGGTCCTCTACTGTTACCTGAAAGTCTTGCTCGACATAGGTTGGCACCGAGACCGGGCTTCCCCCCGCGAAAACGACAGTCGGCTGGTAGGCAACAAAGCATGGCTCCGGCACGATGACTTCGTCGCCAGGCTCAAGTATCGCCATGAGGGCAAGTAAGAGCGCCTCGCTCACTCCCACAGTCACGAGCAACTCTGTTTCAGGGTCGTAGTGGACATCGTACAGATCGTCAATCTGCCGCGAGAGCCTTTCCCTCAACTCTAATATGCCGGAATTGGAGGTATAGCTTGTGTGTCCAGCCTGGAGAGATCTGACGCCTGCATCCACTATTGGGGCTGGGCTTACGAAATCCGGCTCACCGATGCCAAGCGATATGACATCCGACATCGTAGCGGCAATGTCAAAAAAGCGTCTGATGCCGGAAGGCGGTACGTCATTGATCCTGCGCGCAAGAAAACGTGCCGCTGCGCTCTCCGCCGAAGCCCGACTTGTGTCAATCGCCATGCCAAAACCCCTCCTCTGTTAGAGCACTGCTTTAAGCGGGATGCGCCATTCACTCCCGACTTTCTTGCCCGAAATCTTTCCCTGGCCGAGGAGCCGTCGGACCTCTTTCGGCTTGTAGCCCAACAGCTTTGCGGCCTGAGAAACCGAAAGCAGCGGCCTGTAAAGGTCCATCATTTCGCTATCAGGGAAGGTCGAGATTACCGTATCAAGCACGCTATACCGCTCGGCTGCTTGAGAGATCGCAAGCGGGTCCCGCACATCCAGCGCCTCGTAACGCTCGCGGTTGAGCATCGATCTAATATCCGCGATTCTCATTTGGCTTGCCCGTATACCCACTGTGTGTCCTCCCTGGACTTTTGCATCCTGCGCTTATGTGAGCGATGGCCATCCTTGTCATTATAGCATCAGCAGAGGACGGAGGCCAAACTAGCGCTTTGTGATATAAATACTGAGGAGGATGCCCATGAACAGTGACGCAACCGACTCGATCGGCATACTGGCGCTTCCGAAGGGCCAGCTTAATCTCGAACATACCTTGACGAACGGCCAGATGTTTCGCTGGCGTCAAACAAAAGACGGCTGGTGGGATGCGGTAACCGCAGGGAAGATGCTTCGGATACGGCATATTGATGGGGCTCCAGACGGGAATGACAGGTTCGAGTACCAGACGTATCCACACCCTGCCAATGAGGATTTTGTCCGTTCGTTCCTCCGTCTGGACGTTGATCTCGCGGCATTATTCACGACCTGGAAGGATGCTGATCCCTACCTCGGCAGCCTGAGTGAGAAGTTCGCGGGCTTGCGGATTGTGAGGCAAGACCAGGAGGAGTGTCTGCTCTCTTTTATCTGCTCCACGGCGAACTTCATACCGCGCATCATGAAGGCGGTAGCGATCCTGGCGAACAAGTGGGGTGAGCCGATACTCTCACCTGACGGGAAAGTGCTGACGCACGCCTTTCCAAAAGCCTCCATACTCGCCGAAGTTGATGTAGACGAGTTGATCACTTCAAGTGGCCTGGAATGGCGAGGAGCCAATCTGGTGAAGGTCGCACGCCAGATCGCGGCGCGTCCGGCTGGCTGGCTAGAGCAATTGGCAATCCTCGATTACGCTACGGCAAGGGACGAGCTGATGAGGCTTGAAGGAGTTGGCCCAAAGATCGCGGACTGTGTCTGCCTGTTTGCAATGGCGAAAGATCAAGCGGTGCCGGTCGACACACACGTATGGCAGTTGACGCGGGAGCGTTACCTACCTACCTTACGAGGCAAGTCCCCCACGGCAGCCGGGTATGCCCAGGTTCTAGGCTATTTCCATACACACTTCCAAAAGGCAGGCTGGGCACAACAGTATCTTTTCTACGATCACCTGTTGGAAAGTCGCGCAAAGAACCCCCGGCGGAGTTAATTACGAATTACGAATTACGGGTTCACCGAGTTCGCTACGCTCATGCCGCAGAGAGCGCAGAGATTTTTATTGTTTGAATTATGGATTAGGGGTTATGAGGGAGCCGCAGAGAGCCAAGTAATCGCCAAGATTTATGGGGTGTTCTCAATGTGGATTTGACCCCGGCCCGCAGGTGCACGCTCAAGTTCGCGGGCGGTGAAGCGCATACCCAACATGCCGATGCGGGCGTTTGCGTAGGCGCGCGCCACGTTCCTCAGTTTGGGCCGAGGTGTGTTGGTTAGCTTATGCAGGTTGACCTCGTTGACCATCCAGCGTGTTGCGAAGGAATAGAAGCGCTTCGAGTGGCGACC
>JBDSDS010000285.1:0-11226 GCA_039920445.1 Chloroflexia bacterium | reverse complement strand
TGATTCTCGCTCCCACGCGTGAGCTGGCTGAGCAGATACACGACAGCATCACCGATCTGGCCAAGCAGACAGGATTGCGCAGCATGACCATCTATGGTGGCGTGGGCGTTCACCCGCAGGTTATGGCGCTCCGCAAGGGTGTCGATATTGTAGTTGCCTGCCCTGGCCGCTTGCTCGACCACATCGCGGAGAGCACTATTACCCTCTCCGGCGTAGAAGTGCTTGTGCTGGACGAGGCCGACCGCATGTTCGACATGGGCTTTCTGCCCGACATCCGCCGGATTCTCAAGCATCTGCCCGCTCAGAAGCAGACACTCTTGTTCTCAGCGACCATGCCACCCGACATTCGCCGCCTGGCGCAGGACATCTTGCGCAATCCTGTGACCGTGCAGGTCGGGCATAGCGCGCCGGTCGGCACCGTCTCGCACGCGCTTTACCCGATCTCGCAGCACTTGAAGACCCCGCTCCTTATGGAACTACTGAAGCATACCGATACGGAGTCGGTGCTGATCTTTGCCCGCACCAAGCATCGGGCAAAGCGCGTCGGAGAGCAACTAGACAAAGCCGGTTATAGCGTCGCCTCGCTCCAGGGTAATCTCTCGCAGAACAGGCGGCAGGCAGCCCTCGACGGCTTCCGCGATGGCACTTACCAGATACTGGTGGCAACCGATATTGCGGCGCGAGGCATCGACGTAACCCTTATCTCGCACGTGATCAACTATGACATGCCCGATACAGCCGACGCATATACGCACCGCATCGGACGCACGGGCCGCGCCGCTAAGACAGGAGATGCTTTCACGCTCGTGACGAACGAGGATGCCGACATGGTACGAGCGATAGAGCGCGTGCTAAACGCCAAAGTCGAGCGACGAATGGTGCAGGGCTTCGACTACAATCAGGCGGCCCCTGCGAAGAACACGGAGTTCGCAAGGCCCCCACGCGAGCCGCAGCGCCGCCGACCTCAGCCGATTGGAGATGCAGCAAGGCCGCAGTCGTCTTACTCTCAGGCCCCACGACCCGCGTCTAGCCGGCCATTGCAGCAAGAGACACGCCGCCCATCTTCCAGCCAGTCTCCTTCTGGTTCAGGCTACTCCGACCGCAATAACAGGCGCTCTCGAAATGGGCGCAACACAAGCGGGACGATGGCTAGAGGTTCGTCGTAGGCAAAATAATAGGATTTTTGACGTAATAAAGAAGGATGGCGGCACTATGCCCCGTCCTTCGCTGATTCTTCTTTGTTGCGCCCTTAGACGATTACCCTTTCTTTGGCCCTTCTCCTGATTTACCCAGGTCGTCCATATCTATCGAGTTGATGAAGTCGCGGAAGACCGAGAGGCGATCCTCACCGATGCGCTCCGACTGTGACAAAGACTCGCCATCCGGCAGGTCGTCATCGTCATCGCGCACAGCCTCAGCGTCAAGCGACACCGTAACCCCGGCCCGTTCAATTATCATCTCTTCCACGTAAATAGGGCATTTGGTGCGCACAGCGAGCGCAATTGCGTCTGAGGGGCGAGAGTCGACCTCCGCATGCCGCCCATGCACATCAAGCACTATACGGGCGAAGAAGGTATCATCGCGCAGGTCGTTTATGAACACGTGCGTCACGGTCGCCCCAAGCTCGCTAATGATATTCCTGAGGAGGTCGTGCGTGAAGGGACGCTGAACAGGCACTTCTTGTAGCTCCAACGCGATGGAATCGGCCTCGTAAGGTCCTATCCAGATCGGAAGGTAGCGCTCGGAGTCAAGCTCTTTGAGGATGACTACGCGTGCCTGGGTAACGAGGCTTACCCGTATGCTCTCGACCTTACATTCGATCATTTCGCCCCTTACCTCCATCTTCGACGACGCGCTGCATGCACCTGTGGCTATTTTACCGCCATCCGTAACTGTTTGTAAAGGAGGGACCAGGGGTTAGAGTTCAAGGTTCAAGGTTCAAGGTTGTACAGCGCTCTAACTTTGAACCTTGAACCTTGAACTCGTTTCACGATTGACGGAACTCATGCAGAGTAGATATAATGTGCCACTCAATTGGGCTTTGCCCAACCCCGCTTGATGAGGAGTGTTTTGAATGTCCCGCAGCCAAGCCGAGCGTAACTTGCGCCTCTGGACCGAGCATGTGCTGGCCGAGAACCGCCGTGATCTTGACCGCCTGATCGATACGCTTGCGGATGATGCTGTGTATGAGATTGTGCCGTTGAAGAAGGAGTGGCGAGGCAAGGACGAGATACGCGAGTTTTACCACATGCTCTGGACGGCGATGCCCGAGGTGAAGCTCGATTTGCGGACGCGGGTGGCCGATGAGCATTACGTGGTAGAGGAGTCGCACGTCCACGGCACGCATACAGGGGCGCTCTTTGGCATCCCACCAAGTGGACGCTATATCGAGTTCGACCTTGTGATCTACTTCCCTTTCCGCGATGGCAAGATAATGGGTGAGCGCATGTACCTGGATGTGAATAGCATCACGGGGCAGGTAACTTCTAGCTGATCTGTATGGGGTTAGGGATTAGGAGTTAGGGGTTGGGGTAAACTAGGTGAAGAATCCCCAACCCCTAACCCCACGAACGTAGTGAGGCAGCATGACTAAAGCAAGCAAGATAAAAGTATTCGATGGGCACAACGACGTCCTCCTCAGGTTGTACAGAGCGGGCGATATGAACGGCAGCAGTTTTTTCGAGGAGGGTGAGACCGGGGACCTCGATTTTCCGCGCTCTGTAAGGGGAGGGTTCGCGGGCGGCTTCTTCGCCGTCTACATCCCGCCTGACCCTGGCATCGGGGAGGAGGATACGGCTTCCTTGCGGGCGAGCATGGAGGACGGTGCGCTGCCTCCAGCCCTGGAGCTGGCTTATGCGTATCGCACGGCTATTGGGATGATAGCGCTTCTGTTCAGGTTGGAGGCCGGTTCGGTTGGAAAGTTGAAGGTAGTACGCACTGTAGACGAGATTTCGGCCTGCCTGAAGAACGGTGTTATGGCGGCGATTTGCCACTTCGAGGGCGCGGAGGCTATCGACCCTGACCTGGGTGCGTTGGAGGTGTTTTACAGGGCAGGATTGCGATCACTGGGGCCTGTATGGAGCAGGCCGACTATCTTTGCCGAAGGTGTGCCTTTCCGCTTCCCGCACTCGCCCGACACAGGGGCGGGGCTGACCGATACCGGAAAGGCGCTTGTGAAGGAGTGCAATCGCCTCGGCATCCTGATCGATCTGTCGCACCTGAATGAGAAGGGCTTTTGGGATGTTGCGAAGCTGTCGGTTGCGCCGTTGGTTGCCACCCACTCTAATGCTCATGCCCTTTGCGCTGCTACTCGCAATCTGACGGATAGGCAGCTTGATGCTATCAAGGAGTCGGACGGCATGGTGGGCCTGAACTTCGGCTGCGGCTTCCTGCGTGACGACGGCAAGAGCAACGCCGATACGCCCCTGGAAGTGCTCGTGCGGCATATAGATTATCTCGTGGGGCGGCTCGGCATAGAGCGCGTCGGCCTCGGCTCGGACTTCGATGGGGCGACGATGCCCCTCGAACTGAGCGATGCAAGCAAGCTGCCTAACCTGATCTCGCTGCTTGGTAAGAGCGGCTACGACGATGCTTCCCTCCGAAAGTTAGGGCATGAGAATTGGTTGAGGGTATTGGGGAAGACCTGGAAGGAGTAAGGAAATTACGAATTACGAATTACGAATTCACCGCAGAGACGCAGAGGACGCGGAGGTTTTTATGGTTTGCGAATTAGGGATTAGTGGGAAGAAAATCAATTTGTAGTTTCAGAAGGGAGACTAGGATGTTACAGGGACTGAGGACTGTTATTTATCAGGTAAGCAATTTGGAGAAGGCCAAGGAGTGGTATAGCACCGTGGTTGGCATGCCGCCTTATTTCGATGAGCCTTTTTATGTTGGATATAACGTGGGTGGGTATGAGTTGGGGCTTGACCCTGATATGTCCGGCGCTTCGGGCATGAGCGGAGTGGGGGCTGGGGGTGTGCGTGCTTACTGGGGTGTGGAAAGTGCGGTAGAGACATACCAGCGGTTACTTGAGTTGGGCGCAACCGAGCATAGTGCCGTGCAGAATGTTGGTGAGGGTATTCTCACAGGCGTTGTTCTGGACCCTTTCGGCAACCTGTTCGGCATCATTGAGAACCCACATTTCTCTCTTGAGCAGGAGCAATAGAATAGCATGAGCATGACACCGGAAGAGTTCCTTGCTAAACACACCCAGGAAGTAAAAGCCCTGGTGCAGAGGGCGCGGGAAATTGTGCGTGCAGCCAACCCGGATGCAGTCGAGACCGTGAACCCTGGACACGGTAATCTGGCTTACAGTTCAGGGCCGACGATGGAGGAATTGGCAGCCAAAGATGATGCCCTATTTCATGCCAAATTGTGGTACTGCTATATCGCGCCGTTCAAGTCATATATGAACCTGGGCTTCTTGCGCGGGAATGAATTGCCTGATCCTGATGGATTGCTGGAAGGGACAGGTAAGCAACTGCGCCACATCAAGATCAGAAGTATTGAGGATGTAGAGAGGCCTGGTGTCATACGATTGCTTGTCGCCGCCCAGGCAATGGAAAATCAGTAATGGTAAAGCTTGAACTTATGAACGAAAACGAGTTTGGCGAGTGGCGCGAGAACCACTCAAAGGAATATGCTGAGGAGAAGGTCAAGTCGGGAGCGTGGAGTGCTGATGAAGCGCCGAGGTTGGCCGACGAGGAGTACATCTATACAGCAGTGGGCGAAGCAACGGGCGAGGAGGTAGAGCATATAGGTGGTCGGTGGTCGGCGAGAGCGCACTCATACTAAAGGACTAGGGGAGAATAAGATATTTAGGGCTTGGGGCCGTGCCGTGGGGGCGGCTCTTTTTGTTATAGTTGTGGGTGCGCCGTAATATGACGTAGGGGTTAGGGGTTAGTGGCATTCTTTATATTTCTCGACCAATCCCTAACATGTTGGTGGATGCAAAATAGAAACTTCAGATTCAGAAGACGCAACAGAGAAGATGGCTACAAAGACGTTACAACAGAACAAAATCTGGGCGCGGTTGCTGGCGTGGGTACGCAACAGCCCGCCTTTGCGCTACCCGGACCTGGGGCTTATCTGCCTGGGGTCGTTCGTGATGCTGGTGGGCGTGGGGGCGATTATCCCTATCCGCACTATCTATGCGCGCGACCACGGCTCGAACATGGCGGAGATCGGGTTCATGGCGTCGGCTTTCTTGCTGGGGCAGTTCGTGATGCAGTTGCCGGGCGGGTGGGCGTCCGATAAGTTTGGGCGCAGGCCGGTGCTGGTATCGGGTATAGGCGTATCGGGCGTGATCCTGTTCCTCTTTTTGCTAAATGATAACCCCTGGTATTTTATTGGGCTGCGCTTTGCCGAGGGTATATCGAGTGGGGTGATAGGCCCGGCGGCCAATGCTTATGTAATTGACTCGGTGCCTGCGAAAGATCGTGGGGCGGCGTTTGGGTGGCTCGGCTCAGCGTTCAGCGCAGGGTTCATGATGGGGCCGGCTATCGGTGGCTTCATGGTAGACACACTTGGCTATGAAGCGCCCTTTATCTTCGGTGGGGTTACATCTCTCATGGTGGCGATATACCTGGCGCGCAAGATGAGCGGGCGCACCAAGCCTGAGGATGCAGCCACGCTTGTACAGCCTACTGAAGAAGCAGCAATCGCCGAGGAAGCCAGGATAAAGAGGCAGGTGCCTAGCAGGCTCTTTATCCCCGCGCTGATAGGCGCATTGGCGTTCACGGTTGCGGCGGGCTTCGGCGACGGCTTGTTCATCTCGATATGGACGGTGTGGCTGGACGATTTGAACGCATCGACCTCATTCATCGGCTTTACGTTTGTGACTTTCTCTCTGCCGCTGATGCTGCTGATGCCTATGACCGGGAAGCTGGCTGACAAATACAGCCTGACGCCGCTGATTGTCGCGCCTGCCGTGCTGATTAGCTTTGCTTATCTGGCGTACGGCTTCGCCACGAATATCTGGTTCATCGCGCTTTGGGGGTTGCTCGAAGGCGCGCTAGTGGCGGTGATGGTGCCGGCGGTGAGCGCGTATGTAGCTAATCTATCGCCGGAGAACGCGAGAGGCCGTTTGCAAGGGCTGATAAGCACGGTACGCACTATATCGGGCTTCGGCAGCTCGATACTGGTGGCGCTTCTGTATGACATAGACATGGCGTATCCTTTCTTCATGCTGGCCGGAGTGCAGCTTTTCATAAGCCTGGCCGGTGGTTTTCTTGTCTGGCGGATAGAGAGGCAGACGAGAACGTAGTTGTTAGTTGTTAGTTGTTAGCCTAAAGCAGAATAACAGGGTACTAAGAACCAACAACTAACAACTAACAACTCATCCCCTCCCTCTTTGACACGTACCTACCCCTGTGCTATCATCTACAATAGGCCCACGCTGCCGTGGGGCTTTGGAGGAGTGTGCCCGCGTTCCTAGTGGGGCGTGGGGTAGATTTCTTGCTCAAGCCTAGTCGGGACAGTACTCATGTCGCTCAACATCATAGTACGCGTAATAGGCATGTTGCTGTTCGGTACGGCGGGCTTCTTCCTGTGCTACTATCTGGCGCCTACGCTCGAAAGTTTCAACGAGCTTGTCCTGCCCCTGACCTTACTGGGTGCGCTCTTCGGCTTGCTGGTAACCCCTTATTTCACTATTTACCCCCTCAGATGGATCCGCAACAGCCTAAAGAATATGCCTACGCAAGACCTGATATCGGCAGTAGTAGGGCTATTCGTCGGATTGCTGCTTGGCGCGCTGCTTTCATGGCCTCTGAGCAATCTGCCCGGCTGGCTAGGTCAGATAGCGCCTACGGTAGGCACACTGGCGCTTGCATACCTGGGTGTCTACGCGGGGGTGCTACGGAAGCGCGACCTGATCGAGACGTTCCGTGCCGGACGGCGCGGCGAAACCGCACAGCCGTCCGGAGGAAATACAGGCAGGCTGCCCCGCCTCGAAAGCATGAGCTACCCTTCGGGGAACTTGCAGTCCGGATACCTTGACAACGGCGACAACGTACACCCGGAGAAGTACTTGCTTATGGACACAAGCGCAATTATTGACGGGCGTATTGCTGATATTACCAAGACAGGTTTCGTGGATGGAACTCTATTGGTGCCGCGCTTTGTGCTAAACGAGCTGCAACATATAGCCGACTCGCCTGATGCGCTGAGGCGGGCAAGGGGGCGGCGGGGACTTGACATGCTCAACCGATTGCAGAAAGAGCTTGTGGTACCTATTCAGATAAGCGAGGTAGACGCCGAAGACGTACCTGAAGTAGACGGTAAGCTAATAAAGATAGCCCGGATTTATCACTGCCCAATAATAACTAACGACTTCAACCTGAACCGAGTAGCCGAGATACAGGGCGTGAAGGTGCTCAACATGAACGAGCTTGCGAACGCCGTGAAGCCCGTAGTCCTGCCGGGCGAAGAGATGCACGTACACGTCATACAGGAAGGCAAGGAACTTGGGCAGGGGGTGGCTTATCTGGACGACGGCACTATGATAGTGGTCGAGAACGGCAGGAAGTATATGAACTCGGATGTTGACGTGGTGGTAACACGAGTGCTGCAAACAGTAGCAGGCCGCATGATATTCGCCCAGATGAAGAATGGAAGGGCTTAGACGAATTATGAATTATGAATGATAAACAAACCAGCCAATCCAAAATCCCCACACTGGCGGCTATAATTGTGGCGGCTGGGAAGAGCCAGAGGATGGGCGGGGCTGATAAGCAGCTCAGGTCTATCGCGGGCGTGCCTGTTTTGGCGCGGACTGTTGCGGCTTTTGAAGGATGTGAGGACGTGGGGGTTATCGTGCTGGTGCTCAACCCGGACAACATGACAGGCACAGCCGAGATGAAGCAAGAGTACGGTTGGACCAAGGTGAAGGCGCTGGTGCCGGGCGGCGAGCGCAGGCAGGACTCGGTTATGGCGGGGTTGAAGGCCGTGGTCGATATGGGCAGGGGCGGCGAGCCATACGAATGGGTGGCGGTGCATGATGGGGCGAGGCCGCTCGTTACGTCGGGGCTTATCAGCCGTGGACTGGACGCCGCGCAAGAGGTAGGGGCCGCAGTGGCTGCTGTACCGACCACCGACACCGTGAAAGTGGTGGACGCCTCGCGCACGATAACCGCTACACCAGGGAGAGAAAACTTATGGCTCGTGCAGACACCCCAGGTATTTCGCGTGTCGCTGTTGATGGGCGCGTATGATGCGCTCATGCAGGATGGTGAGCAGATAGACGCGACCGATTGCGCCCGAATGCTGGAACTGATGGGCAAGCCGGTAAAGGTGTACGAAGGTGAGCGGACCAATATCAAGATCACTACACCGCTTGACCTGTGGGTGGCGGAGGCGATAGTCAGGGGCCAGGGATCGGGGATCGGCGGGCACTAGAATAGGAATTAGGACCAAACCGCCAAGACGCAAAGAGCGCCAAGTAAACGCCAAGTTCATTGTTGTTTTTGAATCAAGAATCAGGCTACCCTGTGCTTGCCGTAAAGGAATTGCCCGATGCCTGACCCGGCACAAACTCCAACACGAATTTATCGCTCAGGCTTTGGATACGATGTGCATCGTCTCGTAGAGGAGCGGCCTCTCATCCTGGGTGGAGTTGAGGTGCCGTTTGAGAAGGGGTTAGAGGGGCATTCGGACGCCGATGTGCTGCTACATGCGCTTATTGATGGGGTGCTTGGAGCGGCGGGTATGGGCGACATAGGTACGCATTTTCCTTCGGCGGACGCTTCCATAGAGGGTATTTCGAGTGTAGGGATGCTTCGTAAGATTATGGATATGGTAGGCGATAAGGGCTGGCGGGTGGAGAACATAGACGGCACCATTGTGGCGCAGCATCCGAGGTTGTCGCCTCATACTCCGAGGATGAGGGCGGCTATCGCTGAGGCGCTAGGCATCGAGGAAGAGCGAGTCAACGTGAAGAGCAAGACGACTGATGGGCTGGGATTTGCGGGCAGAGGTGAGGGCATGGCGGCCTATTGTGCGGTGATGCTATCCAGGTAGGGGCAACCCTGCGGATGATCTATAACCCTTATGAAAGCAGTTATCCAGCGTGTTAGACATGCGAGCGTTGTTGTAGATGGAGAAACTGTGGGATCTATTGAGGCTGGGCTGATGGTATTGTTGGGGGCGGCGCAGGGTGATACGCAAGAAGATGTGCGCTGGATAGCGCGCAAGATGGCCGAGATGCGTATCTTTTCTGATGCGGAAGGCAAGTTCAACCTGGGGTTGAGCGACGTTGGTGGCGCTATACTGCTTGTGTCGCAGTTTACCCTCCTTGCAGATACGCGTAAGGGACGGAGGCCGTCCTTCCTTGATGCCGCCCCACCTGATGAAGCAGAGAGGTTGGTGAATCTGTGCGCCAGATACCTACGTGAGGTGGGCATTCAGGTTGAAACAGGCAGGTTCGGCGCGCACATGGAGGTGTCGCTGCTGAATTATGGGCCGGTGACCATACTGCTTGACAGTAGTGACCGGGCATAAAGTACCGGTGTGTCGGGCGATGGTGTGTGGTAATATATGCCTGACGGCCCGCCCGTGAAGGCTTGTAGTAACGCCCGTTCTGTATTTTCTGCCCCTGCCAGGAGTGCTATATCATGATTTCGCCCTCTGCGTACCCCACCGCATACCCTCCGCCTGCGACTGACCCTATAATCTCGCGCTTGCGACCGCGTACTGTGATGGAGGTGCTTGACCATGCGTTCAGGCTGTACCGCAGGCATTTCCTTACCTTCCTGGCGATTATCGCGGTGGTGCATGTGCCGTTGCAGCTACTTATACAAGGCGCGAATATATGGCTGCTGGCCGGTTATACCGATATTTTGGCAGACTCGGGGTCAGGTAGTCTCGGCAGCGGCTTTACGGGTGAGATGTTCGGCACGATAATCGCGGTCTATCTGATCGTAATTGCGCTGGCGTTCCTTTACAGCATCCTGCTTTTCCTCAGCCAGGGTGCTCTCACGGCGGCAATTGCAAACAGCCACACAGACAAGCCGGTCGGCTTTGGACGAGCCTACAAGAGTATGCTTGGACATGTATGGCCTTTGCTTGGTTGGATGGCGCTGCAAACACTTATCTATATTGGGATGTTCGTGCCGGTCGTGCTGGTCTTCGCGCTGGCCGCCGTGGGAGCAGCGGCGACCGGGTCAGACGGCGCCGGGCTGGGGTTTGCTGCCATTTGCTTCTCATGCTTCCTGATAATCCCGACTCTGATGTTCATGGCTTATGTCTTCGTTCGATTGTCGGCGGTTGTGCCTGCCATCGTGGTAGAGAACCTGGGTCCGGTTGAAGCGATGCGGCGAAGTTGGCGGCTGGTGCAAAATTACTGGTGGCGAACGCTCGCTTTGTTGGCAGTGCTGTGGGTCATGAGCCTGGTGGTCGCCGCAGGGCCGGCAGCCGTAATAATAGGCATAGTTGGGCTGGTAACGAGGTCGTTTGACCAGGTAATGATCAATGCGGTGAATGGGGTGGTGACGGTCATCACGACGGCGTTCTTCGTGCCGTTGCAACTGGCGGCAATGACGCTCTATTACTTCGATTTGAGAGTGCGTAAAGAAGGGTTCGACCTCGATGCTGCAATGACCCAGCGATACGGGCAGCCCGGCGTGCCACAACCTGGGTTTGGGGGTGTGCAGGCAACGCCGTTAGGGGCTTACGGGCAGGCGCAGGCAGGCGGGATGGGCGCGCCTGTGCTGGGCTATCAGCAGCCCTCCGATACAAGGTACATAGGTGGTTATACACCACCTCCTGTTAGTGCTTATACGCCGCCTCAGCAAGAGGAAGTAGTCCCCGAAAGTTATACAACGGAACAAGTGACACCCCCAACAGATATATATGCCCCTCCAGAGAGCAGTCAGGAAGAACAAGGCAGCGCGACCCGCAGTATGTTTGAGCAAGAGGTCCCGCCTGACAAGACGCCCAGACAGGGTTAGGGAGAGTCTGCATTTGAGGAACATCTCCCGTAGTTTGGGTACAACAACCCCACAGCAGCGTAAATGGCTCCTGTTCGGCATGGCTGGGCTGCTGGTGGTGTTCCTGGTCTGGTTCTTCGTGCTGCGTGATACCGAGGGGCAAGGGCCGGGGGGCACAACACCACCACCTCGCCCCGCGCTCGGCAAGACCATTCCGTATGAAGATTACAGGGCATCCATTAGAGAGGCTCTCGTACAGGTGCGTGACGCCGAATCGCTTTCGGGTGATGAGCGCAAG
>JBDSDS010000284.1:0-5491 GCA_039920445.1 Chloroflexia bacterium | reverse complement strand
TGATACTGGTGCTGGCGAACAACTTCCTGCTGCTTTATGTCGGCTGGGAGGCTGTCGGCCTTTGCTCGTACCTGCTGATCGGTTTCTGGTTCAACAAGAAGTCGGCGAGCGACGCGGCCAAGAAAGCCTTCATCGTCAACCGTATAGGCGACTTTGGCTTCGGCCTCGGCATCCTCTTGCTCTTCGTCAACTTCAGCAATCTTGCAAGTGATCTGCGCTACACTGACATATTTACAGCCGTAGAGCAGCAGCCTATGATCCTGGGCAACATGACGATTGTTTGCCTGCTCCTCTTCATGGGCGCGATGGGCAAGAGCGCGCAGTTCCCATTGCACGTCTGGCTCCCCGACGCGATGGAAGGCCCGACCCCGGTGAGCGCGCTCATTCATGCGGCTACGATGGTCACGGCAGGTATCTACATGGTGGCCCGCCTCAATCCGCTTTTCTCGTTGGCTCCCGACGCTCTCTTGATAGTAGCAATCATCGGTACGACTACGGCTGTGCTAGGCTCGACCATTGCGCTAGCGAGCAATGACATCAAGCGCGTAGTGGCCTATTCAACCGTCTCGCAGCTTGGCTACATGATCGCGGGCCTCGGTGTGGGCGCGTGGGCTTCGGCTATCTTCCACCTGATGACGCACGCCTTCTTCAAGGGCCTGCTCTTCCTGGGGTCCGGCTCGGTTATTCACGGAATGCACGGCGAGCAAGACATTCGCAAGATGGGCCAACTCCGCAAGAAGATGCCTACGACTTACCGCACGTTCCTGATAGCAGCCCTCGCAAACGCGGGTGTGATACCTCTTGCCGGATTCTGGTCGAAAGACGAGATAATAGGCAACGCATTCCTGCGGGGCAATTGGATTGTAGGCACGCTCTTGATGGCGAGCGCCTTCCTTACCGCGCTCTATATGTTCAGGCTGGTGTTCATCGTCTTCTTCGGCAAGAATAACGTGCCGAAGGACGTACACCCGCACGAATCGAAGCGGCTCATGACGTGGCCGCTCGTCATCCTGGCGATACCTGCGGCGCTTATCGGGTTCGTTGGGGTGCCGCCCGATGCAGGTGTATTCCACCGCTTCATCGAGCCTGTGTTCGCGCCTGCGCTGGAGCGTGGAGTACATATAGCAGCCGGATTCACCCAGCCGACCATGATAATTATGCTCATCTCAACGATGGTAGCAATTGGCGGCATCTTTGTTGCCTGGCTCCTTTACTACAGGCCGAGCGGCATCCCGGACGCGCTTTCGAGGAATCTCAACAGGATTTATCAGGCGCTGCTCAACAAGTGGTATTTCGACGAGTTTTACCAGAAGGTAGTCGTTGACGGCGGCAAGGCGCTTGCCTACGGCCTGTGGCGCTTCGACCAGAAGGTGGTTGACGGCGTGGTGAACGGCGTGGCGGGACTGGTGCGCGGATCGGGCCGCAGGGTAGGACGAGTACAGACGGGGTTCGTGCAAGGCTATGCCCTCGCCATAGGGGTAGGTCTGCTAGGGTTGATTACTTACCTGGCTATTATATTACCGAAGTGACGACCGACGACCGACGGAAGATGATGATAATTCGTAATTCGTAATTCCCAAAGGGGGGAGTAGTGCTCGCCAACAATGTGATGGGGTTTCCCATTCTGTCCTTCATCGTCTATATACCGCTCTTGACGGCGCTGGTGTTGCTCTTTTTGCGCAACAACGATACGATACGCCGGGTGGCGGGGCTTGGAGCAGCCGTCAATTTTGTCGTGTCGCTGGTGGCGTTCGGCTTCTATGCTTACTATAAGTGGGGTAGTAGCGGTCCGGCTAGTTTCGACCTGCGCGAGCGGTTTGAGTGGTTGCCCGACCTGGGCATCACGTATCACATGGGCGTGGATGCGGTTGCCATACTGCTGATCGTGCTGACGACAATGCTTTCCCTCATCTCGATTATCGTCTCTTTCGAGCCTGTACAGAAGCGCGTGAAAGAGTACTATATCACGCTCCTCGTTCTCGAAGTTGGTATGTTGGGCGTATTCGTGTCGCTCGACTTCTTCCTCTTCTACATCTTCTGGGAAGTGATGCTTGTGCCGATGGCCCTGCTTATCGGTATCTGGGGCTCGTCGAACCGGGTGTACGCAGCGGTAAAGTTCTTCCTCTATACGCTGGCAGGTTCTCTCCTCATGCTGGTGGCGATCATCGCGCTTTATTTGCAGCACGACACGCTAGATGTCCTCCGATTGATGGAGTTGGGTAAGACCGACCCGCTTGATTTCCAGCGGTGGGTATTCCTGGCGTTCGCGGCGGCCTTCGCGGTGAAGGTGCCGATGTTTCCGTTCCACACCTGGCTCCCCGACGCGCACGTCGAAGCGCCGACCGCAGGCTCTATACTCCTGGCGGGCGTGCTGCTCAAGATGGGGGCATACGGCTTTATCCGTTTCGCCATGCCGATGGCCCCGGCGGGCGCGGCCACTTTCGCCCCGGTACTGATTATCCTCTCGGTGATCGGCATCATCTATGGGGCGCTAGTGTCGCTTGTCCAACCCGACTTGAAGAAGCTAATCGCCTATTCATCGGTCAGTCACATGGGCTTTGTGACGCTTGGCCTCTTCACGGGCGTGTGGCTCAACTCGCTTGGTTTGGGTGAAGCGACGCAGGGCATAGACGGCGCAATCATAGTAATCCTGTCTCACGGCATACTGACGGGCGGGCTGTTCCTCTGCGTGGGCGTGATCTACAACAGGCTGCACAGCCGTCTCATAGCCGACATGGGTGGTCTGTCGAAGCCGATGCCCTTGTTTGCTACCGTGTTCATGTTCATGATGCTGGGGTCGGTCGGCCTGCCGGGGCTGAGCGGCTTCATCGGGGAGTTCCTGACGATGGTCGGCGCGTTCCGGGCTGATTGGATGGTGGGGGCTATCACGATGGCGGTGGTTATATTTGCTGCGTGGTACCTCTTCTGGATGTTCCAGCGGGTGATGTTTGGCAAGACCATAGCCGAAGGGATGCACTTCCCCGACCTGAACTGGGCCGAGAAATCGTCGCTGGTCATTTTGTCCGCTCTCAGCCTGCTCATGGGCATCTTCCCAGGCCCTGTGCTCGATATGATACAACCTTTCTCACGCGATTTGCTCAACACGGTCAATGCTCAGGCGCCCAATGTCGTGGGGCTGGTTGATCTGCTGTTCAAATAGGGATCAGGGATCGGTAATCACGTTTCACGTTTCTGGCTGACGGCTGAAAGCTGATGGATAATTAGGAGAGAATATGGCATTCGATTATGGCGTGCTGAACATGAACCTGGAGGTGATACTGCCTGAACTCATCGTGACGGGGTTCGCCATACTGGTGATTTTCATGGACCTGTTCATGCGCGGCAAGGACTCGAAGAACAACGCATTGGCGATGACCACAGTTACCGGATACGTCGTAGCTATCGTTGTTTCGATACTTTATTACTACCAGATCATCGAGACTTCCAGTTTCAACACTGAAGCGTTCGGCAGGATGGTCGTGATGGACAACCTGGGGTTCTTCTTCAGGGTTCTGTCGCTCGGAACCGCCATAATCACTGTGTTGTTCTCTACACGCTTCATCCGTGACCGGGGCATGGCAGTGGGCGAATACTATACCGTGCTTTCGCTGGCGACGGTCGGCATGATGGTGACGGCTATTTCGGTCGATCTTACCGCGCTCTTTGTCGGCATCGAGTTGATGTCCATCTCGGTTTACATCCTTACCGGCTTCGCTCGCAACGATAGGCTCTCTAATGAAGCGGCACTCAAGTATTTCCTCCTCGGCATCTTCTCCACGGCCATACTTGTGTATGGAATGGCCTGGCTCTACGGCGCGACGGGGCATACGAACCTCCGCGAGATAGGCAAGATAGTCGCTTCGGTCGAGACCACCACCGGGGTAGCCGCTAACGGCTGGCTGATACTTGCGATGTTCCTGTTGATAGCAGGTCTCGGCTTCAAGATAGCCGCAGTACCCTTCCATATGTGGACGCCTGACGCCTATCAAGGCGCACCTACCCCAATCACAGCCTTCATGTCGGTCGGCCCCAAGGCAGCAGGCTTCGCGGCTACGATACGCATAATGGTGGAGGCGCTTGGCCCGGCATGGCAGACGTGGGTCCCGGTGATTGTCGTGCTGAGTATCCTGACTATGACGCTGGGCAACATCGTGGCAGTAACGCAGCAGTCTATCAAGCGGATGCTTGCCTACTCATCCATCGCGCATACGGGCTACATGATGGTCGGTCTGGCGGCGTTCCAGTACGCCAACTCTCCGGGCGCAAATGCCGGTACAGGTACGCTGGGTATAGACAACTCGACCCAGGCGATATCGTCTATCCTTTTCTACCTATTCTCCTATATGTTCATGAACATGGGGGCGTTTGGGATTATCGTATACTTGCACCGCAACGGCCTTACCGACTCGCTGGAGAGCTTCCGAGGGCTTTCGACCTGGGCGCCCGGTCAGGCAGCCCTTATGATGTTCTTCCTCCTCTCGCTGACTGGTATCCCCCCAACTATAGGCTTTCTCGGTAAATATTATGTCTTCGTGGCTGCGCTCAATTCGGGTCTTGGGTGGCTGGTGGTAATCGGAGTGTTGAACAGCGCAATCGCGGCCTTCTACTACCTGCGTATCATCTGGTATATGTATTTCGAGGAGCCGCGTGTAGTGCGCGAGCAGCGGTCGTCGCCTGCCTTGCAGGGCACCCTTGTGTTCGCGGCGCTGGCGGTGATTGTCTTCTTCATTGTTTCGTGGCCCATCATAGAGGCAACACGCAACTCGATGCCTGCCATAGTCTCGATGCTGACAGGTGCGGGCGGGCGTTAGCTTAGAATGAGAAACTTCGTCAAGCAAACGTAACGGGTTAGTTGTGAGAAAACATCATGCGGGTGCTGTTTACAAGTCAACCAGGCTCTGGACACTGGCACCCGCTAGTTCCACTTGCCCAGGCGTTGGGGGCGGCAGGTCATGAGGTTGCGTTCGCTTCGATGCCAGGCTTTCGCCCGTCTGTAGAAGCGAAAGGCTTCCGCCCGTCTATAGAAGCGAAGGGGTTTCGCTGTTTCCATGCTGGAATTGAAGACAGTGAGGAAGAAATACGGCAGCGGAAGGAGCAATTGGCGCTACTTAGCCGCTCAGAGCAAGCAGACTACATGCAGACAAATGTGTTCGCAGGCGTCAGGGCCGAGCACAGCCTCCCCGAGCTGATAGACATTATCCGTGAGTGGCGTCCCGGTGTGGTAGTAAGGGAGAACACAGAATACGCTGGCTGCATCGCAGCCGAGCATGCAGGTACCCCCCATGCGGCCGTTCAAATAACAGCTCCTCGAACCTACTTTCTTCAGGTGATAGAGGCGTCACTCAAGCACTTATGTGCATTGGTTGGCCTGCCACCTGGAAAGCCCGCGGATATGCTGTACCACTATATGCTGCTAACATCGCGTCCACCTAGTTTATGGAACCCTGAAGTTCCTGTACCACCTACACTGCATAACTTCAGATATGCAGGT
>JBDSDS010000283.1:0-3963 GCA_039920445.1 Chloroflexia bacterium | reverse complement strand
AGGACTATATGCCGCAAACGCCTACGATGCAACCAAACTGATATTAGCGGCAGTAAGCAACGGTAAAATCGACAGGGGCAACATTATCGAGGCGGTGCGCGGCAGAGCAGACTATCCAGGAGCCAGTGGTCTCGTGTCATTCGACGAAAACGGTGACCGGCACGGGTGGAGAATAAGCGGCTACCGGGTAGAAGGTGGGTTATTCGTCTTTGATCGGCTACTCGTGTCCAAACCCTGATTTCCCGGTCTATGGAAAACGAAACAGGCGCTTTTGCTCCGCCATATCGAGAGAGGTATGAAGTAACTCCACCCGACGGCGAAGTTCGCGCGAGTTCGCGAAGTTGAGTGACGCGAGCCGAATACGTAACTCAGCAGGTAAGTCGGTGGCGTCGCCCGCCTCTAACTCCTCAATCTCCTCCAGGAAACTCTCCATCTCCTCCAGCCGAAGCATCTCGTTATACATATCTGCGTCGACTGAAGAGCCACCATCAGCGCTACTTTCGTCACTCACGTCCCACCTCACGTCAAAAAGGCCGAAGCCAGGATTACGCCAACCCCAAGGGCAGCAACAGCGCCAAACTCCACGAATATCGAGGGAGTAACAGTGCGTTCAACATAATGCGAGACAACACCGTATATCACGTAGAACACAAGAAGAAGAAAGGCGCCACCGACCAACGTTGAAAGCGCTGCCCAATAGTTGAGACCCCATGTGATCTCCCCCGCAACAAGGCCTGCTGCAATTGAGAGTAACGCGAGGGTAGTCCTGCGACCTTCCACCGGCAGGCCCATCGCGCGATGCCATGTAGCGTCCCTCGACAGCATCTCATACATGAGCAGGCAAGTTACAATCCCGACTGCGGTAGCTGAGTAGAGAGCACGCACTTTTAGACCGTAGATAACGCTGAAAAAGAGAAAAGCGGCGAGGTGCGAGAGCAAGTTGAGGACAGCCTGGGCAAGGCCAAAGTATCGGTCCCGCCAGTTCACAGAATGCGCCTGCGCCCAAAAGACGCTGGCAAACGAAAGCGCTGCCAGGGTCAGAACAACAGCCTGGAGCACACCGCTGTCAAACAGGCGCAAGAAGATAACGAAACCCACCACGAGAACAGTCGGTACAACAATGATCAAAGGTACACGCACAAAGGGCAGATAACTTTGCGACAACGTCGTGGAACCTGCGATGGGTATACCTGAGCGTAGCCAAAATGCGCCAATCCCTGCTATAACGGTAAGCAGTAGCGTCAGCAGCCAGACCAGTATACCTAAGCCCTCATTTTCGGAACCGAGCACGCCACGTGTTACAGCTAGAGTAAGCCCCAACCCCACAAAGAGCACTGAGGTCAAGATGAGAATTCGCTCAGTCCTGTACATGTCGCTCTGTTACTTGCCGTTCGAGCGCCTGCTCTATATTGTCCAGGCTAATAGCGCCGTGTCGTAGAAGTACAGTCTCTTCTTTGGAACAGTCTATCACAGTCGAAGGGCGTCCCCCTGGAGACCGACCTCCAGCAACTACCAAAGCGAGACCGGAGGGGAAATAAGCAGCCACTTCCTGAGCCGACCGTGCATCCGGCTGGCCGGAGGGGTTTGCACTTGTTACCGCAAGGAATCCGCCACACGCCGCGAGGAATGCACGGAGTTGCTCATGATTGGGAACGCGGACGGCTATCGTGTCATCACCCGAAAGTTCCGGTGGCAAGTCTAAATTCCGGCCTATGACGATAGTCAATGCGCCGGGCCAGAACCGCGACCCCAGGAGTGATGCGCTTGGAGTCAGGCGTTTTGCAACTCGGACCAATTGGTCGGGGCCGGAGAGGAGAAGCGGCAGGGCTTTTGTCGACGATCTGCCTTTTAGGCGGTATATCGCGCGTATCGCGCTCACGTCAAACGGATTACAGCCGATACCGTAAACTGTATCTGTGGGGAAGGCTACAACCCCGCCTGCCCTGACTGCCTCCGCAGCCTCTTCCCAGTTAGGCGACACTGCTGGTTTGATAGCTGACACAATCTCAGTGGTCGCGGGCAAGGAGGAACTTCGCCCACTCGCATAGTAAAGTTTTATATGATGAATCAGCTAATGGCGTTAGCTCATTAAGAGCCTGGCTAACGTATTCATTAGCCAAGTGGCCTATATCATCTATCGCTCCTGAAGCTCGGATCATGTCCAGGGCCAAACTTATCTCAGAAGATGTAGACAACTGATTTCCCAGCACCTTCAAAATGGCATCGCGTCCTGGGGCATCTGCTTTTCTCAAGGCTCGATGAACGATCAAGGTCCGCTTGCCTTCACGTAGGTCGGAACCTACAGGTTTTCCAAGCAAACCCTCGTCAGCTGTGAGACCAAGCAGATCATCCTGGAGCTGGAATGCCGTACCACACAGGCTTGCGAACCTCGCAAGGCGTGCGGCGTGCCCTTCTCTGTCCAGCAGGTCACCAGTGCCCAGTATTCCACCACACCAGGCAGCGTATTCAAGCAGCGCACCGGTCTTCCGCGTCAACATCCGCACTATATCAGCTTCCGACAACTCTTCGTGAGGCATAAGTGAGAACTGGACATCAAGCATCTCGCCTTCCATCAACTGCGGGGTCAATACACCCGCCATCCGGCGTATCAAGCCGAGGATTAGCTCCGGTTGGACGCCACGCTCCGAAAGGGCTCCTAGTAGATCATAACACCAGCTTTGTTGCAAGTCCCCCGTGAGAATGGCAACCGCTGTACCATAATGAGCGGCTTCAGTTCGGCTCATGCCGTGAGCTAGATGCGCGTGCCGGGTATAGTGTTCATGGACCGTTGGGCTGCCTCGCCTGGTAGCGTCACGGTCGATAATATCATCATGTACCAGGGTCCAGGTATGAAACACCTCAACTGCGGCTGCCGCCGGCAGGGCCTGATCCTCATCACCACCCACCGCAGCGCAACTCAGCAGCAAGACAAGAGGTCGTAAAGCCTTACCGCGACGTTTGATGTAGCTGAAAATACCATCGTAGATATCAGCAGGCTGGAACTGTTCCGCACCCGGCCAGCCCTCTAAATAATCGTAGACTTTGTCGCGACGCTCTTCAAGCGCATATCGGAAGTCTGCTAGTCCGGTATTGTCAGCCACGTCTAGCGCGTTGGGGACGGGAAGTGTCACTCAAGGTGCTCCTTAATGCTAAGAGCCGCAGCGCGGTCCATACCCTTCACGGCCATGAGGTCCTCGACGCTGGCTTCCCGCATTGCGCGTGTCGAGCCAAAATGCCGCAGCAGCGCCTTCTTTCGTACTGGACCAATAAGCGGGACTACGTCCAGTTTGCTCCGCACTGCGCGTTTCGCGCCGAGCTTACGGTTGTAGGTATTAGAGAACCTGTGCGCTTCGTCTCGTATGCGCTGAAGCAAATGGAGGGCCTCGGAGGACTTTGACAGGATGACCGGCTCCGAGCGTCCGGACACGAAAATATGCTCTTCCTTCTTTGCGAGCGAGATCAAGGGAACATCCCTTATCCCACATTCCTCCAGCGCCATACGCGCCGACGCTAGTTGCCCTTTGCCCCCATCAATGACAATGAGGTCGGGTAGCACCGCCCATGCGCTCTCGCCCCACCCACTGTTATCCTGGCGACCCGCGGGTTGAGTTTGGCTTTTTTCTGCCATCAAGGCGGTAGTATCACCAAACGCCACCTCGCCTCGTACCAGCATTACCTCGGTCTCAAGACGTGAGGTTGCCTCAAAAGCGGCAGTCGGAGCGGGCCTATCTCGGTCCCCATCGCGTGCGGTAGCCACAGCTTCCCGCCTTTCCACGCCCGCTTGCTGCGCGACACCACGCTTGAAACGGCGGGCCAACATCTCGTGCATGGACGCGTAATCGTCATTGCCCGAAGTCTTGATTTGGAATCGCCTGTACTCTTTCTTCTTGGGTACACCCTGCTCAAAAACGACCATTGCGCCCGCCGTATCCGTGCCCTGTAGGTGGGCTACATCATAACACT
>JBDSDS010000282.1:0-7803 GCA_039920445.1 Chloroflexia bacterium | reverse complement strand
TGAGATTTACTGAGAGCTATTAGAAAGGACGGAGAAGAGTATGGCTACCACCTACAGACCGAACCACGGGCCAAACCAGGGGGCCAACGCACGAGCAATCAACTGGAACGACCGTGACGAAGCGCCTCCCCCCAAGAGGGGCAACTGGCTGCCGCTAGACGACCTGGACGATGAAGATATGTACGTTGGGACTCCGCAACTGCATGCCGTTCCCGCGCCGATGCGCCAGCCCACAACTGCGCGGCCACGTCCCGAATGGGCGCAGCAAACAGCCGCCTATCCGGGCCGAGCCACCCTCCAGCAGCAAGCCCAGGGTAAAGCAGTAACGCGGAATGCAGACCCCCAGGGCGTACAGGCAAAGGCTCTGGCGATAGCGGCGGGCGCGATGATTGCTCTACTTGGACTGTACGTCGCCGCGACCGCAGCAGTCGAATGGGTGCAAGTTAAGGCAAACGACATGCAGTATGGTCGCCCTAGAACTATGCAGATGGATGCATACGTAGGGCATAGCGAGACGGAAGGCGTACCTTCCCATTTCATCGCAATGAACCTGAACCGCCGCGTTACCATCCTCGAAATACCGGGTGGCGATAGCGCCCGAGCGAATACACTGGTTGGACCCTATCTATTCGGACAGGGAGAGGACCTGACGCCCGTGCAGTTGTCTGCCCTGGACGTGAACAGCGACGGACAAGCCGACCTGCTGGTCTCTATCAAGGAAGAGCAGTTGATCTACCTCAACGATGGAGCGGGCTTCAAGTTGATGACGCCAGAGGAGCAGGCTTCGTTGCAAAGGTCACTGTCGGCACAAGAAGTTCCTGGGCAACCTGCCGTACAAGGGCAGGCAGATGGCGTAACCGTAGAAGAGGCAGGCAAGTGAGCCGGGCTACGGCATCCGCCTACTACGTGCCGGACCTTGACTACGAGCGTCCAGCACGGCCCATGACTACCGAGCAGTACCGTTTGCTCGGTTTCGAGCAGAGCAGCCAGACGGCAACGACCCGCTACGGTGCGCTCCGTCCGGTCCCTACAGTACGTGATACCGGGTTCTATCAGGTTGACCAGGACGAAGCCCCTCATGCAGGGTATTTCATATCGGAGCGCGGGCCTGCCAGGTGGAGAGCGCGTCTGGTTGGCTCACGACCGTTCCTTGCCGCGCTTGCTGGCACTGTGGTCGTCGCGCTGACGATACTTGGGGCAGCAAACGCTCTGCCGGTTCGGGGCAAGACGCTTGTGCTGAGTGGTTACCGCGACTTCAATGCGCCAATCTCTGCTCCAGGGAACGCTGCGGCACCGGAAGTCGCCCCGCCGCCTCTTATTGACGTGACAACAGCGCCGCCCGCGCCAAACACGGAGCCGCCACCCGCGCCCAAGCAGCCGGGAGCCTATAGCGTGCTTGGTCCTCCGAGCTTGAGCGTGCAGCAGATCGAGGTTGTCCTCAAGCAGTACGGCTCGCCCGCAGCAGGGTTGGGGCAAAGGCTATTCGACCTGGGCGTGAAGTATGGAATAGACCCGGCATACGCGCTGGCCTTCTTCATCCATGAGAGCGGCTGTGGCACAAAGGGCGTCGCACGCTTCAGCAAGTCGTTAGGCAATATCCGCTGGACTGAAGGCTACGGCAACTACGAGGGATACCGCAGCTACCCCAACTGGGAGACCGGCATGGAAGACTGGTACAAACTGATCACCGACCTCTACATCGGCGGCTGGGGCCTCCGCACCGTAGACGCGATCATCCCGGTCTATGCCCCCTGGGGCGACAATAACCACCCCCCAACCTACATTGCTTCGGTAAAGTCTCTTGTCGATAGTTGGCGGGGTAAATGATGCGAATTATGAGTTTTGAGTTTTGAGTTTTGAATTGTTTGACTTCGTAGTAATTCGAAATGTAAGCGTTCAGAATAGGGCTACCGAACAGGGCGGACCCGTGGGTCCGCCCTGTTCGGTAGCCGTGTAACCGGTCGGTAGGCAGACAGGCGGACACACGCCCCCCGCTTCGCTCATGCCCCTACAGTCTGTTTTCTCCTCCTCAAACCTGAACACGAACTTCAAAACTCAAAACTCATGATTCGTTTTGCGCCGCCTTCAGGGGCCAACAAAGCAGGAAGGTCGAGCAGGGTTGTGATGCGGGGGCAGTCAAGGGGCGAGGTGTGTTGACGCTCGCGGTCTAATAGCACCCCGCGTATTCCCGCTACCCTTGCGCCCAGGATGTCGTTTATGTAGTTATCTCCTATGTGAATGGCTTCTTCGGGTTGCACTCCTGCCCTGGAGAGGGCTTCTCGGTACAGGCCGGAACCTGGCTTGGCTTCCCTTTGTACGGTCGAAACTACCATAAAACTGATGTACGGTCCAACGCCCAATGGCAATAGGATCCCGGCGGGCAAACTGCTGCTCCAATCGGAGATGACACCGATGATGTATTCCTGCTCGTGCAATTGCCGGAGGGTGGGCAGCACGTCTGGGTAGAGCGTCCATGCTCCGGGCCGGTTGTACTGGGCGTAAATCTCCCCTGCGCACGCTTCCAGGTCGCCTTTGACGCCTATCTCGCGGAAGACGTTCACATAATACTCCCGCCACAATTGCTCCACCTTTGCGTCGGACGACCATATGTTAGGGTCGTCGCGGTGTGATTGCATCATGCGGGACATGGCGGCTGGGAGGCTTGATTCTACCTGCTCGATAGTCACTCGGATGCCATGCTGCTGCGCAGTCTGGGCGCATCGCTCGGCAAGGGGTTGTTCGGATTGGATGAGGGTCAACCCGGCGTCGAAGAAGACCGCGCGCAACCTATGGCTTGTACGGTTAGCGGGCAGGACCGGGTCCCCCGGTTATACTCTGAGCGGTGGCTTCTTTCTCGACAGGTGGGCGGCGAGAGAACGGGTTGAGTCGTTTTGTAGGGTCACGAGGAGGCGGAGCGGGGTTGGTGTTGGTGAGGTCTACCTGTTCGAGCTTGTATGCGGCGGCCAGCGCACAAACGAAGACTACTGCCCCGACCGAGTAACCTTCCACCAGGTCGGCCTGCATCACTACGAGAGCTGCAATGCCGAGCGCGCCTTGCAGCAAATAAAGCGCCATTACCGCTTCACGTCGCGTCAGGCCGAGCGATACAAGTCGATGAGAAAGATGGTCTTTACCGCCCCGGCTGATCGGTATGCGGCGGCGGATACGGGAAAAGGTCACTAGAGCCGTGTCAAATAAGGGAACGCCCAGCACCAGCACCGGCACCATCCAGGTGACAATATCGTAGTTCTCTGGGAAGCGCAACTTTATGCCGACTGCCGCGAGCAGGAACCCCAGAAATAGCGAGCCTGTGTCACCCATAAAGATTGAGGCCGCATTGAAGTTGAAATAGAGAAAGCCAACGCACGCCCCCAGCAGCACTACTGCCAGAGGAGCCACCAGGTTCTGGTTGGTCAACGTTGCAATCAAAAAGAAGAAGACAGAGGAAACGGCGGCTACTCCCCCCGCGAGGCCGTCCATGTTATCCATGAGGTTGATAGAGTTGGTGATGATCACCACCCATGCGACGGTAACGGCGAAGTTCAGCCAGTCATTGTGGAGGAACTCGACGCGCACGCCCGTAAGGAAGAGGAGGGAAGCAGCAGCCGTTTGGCCCAGCAGTTTGACGAGGGGACTCATGCCCCACTTGTCGTCCCACGCGCCGAGTAGCGACATGAGAGTTGCGCCCCCCAGGATGGTGGCGGTCTGTTGGATATATTGCACATGCCCAAAGAGGAGCAGGCTGCCGATCACACCGAGGTAGATCGCCACGCCGCCGAGCAAAGGCACTGGGCTGGCGTGGACCTTGCGCGCAGAAGGCGCATCCATAACACTGTACCGCCTAGCCACACGCTTTGCCACAGGTGTCGCCAGCACGGATAGCACAAGCGCGCCCATGAAGATGATGAGGAGCGGGCCGATAGTCAGGGTCGGTTGTATTGGCGCTTGAAACATGCTCGTAATTCAAACCAATAAATATCTTGGTGCTCTTGGCGTTCTTGGCGTCTTGGTGGTTCCGTCGTAATTCGTAATTCGTAATCCTATGGACTGGTCCCTCCGAGCGCGCTCTGTTCCTCTCTCCACCGTTCGTCGCCTGGGCTGAGGGTGATAGCCCGATTGTACCTTGTTTGGGCCTTTTGAATTTCGCGCATTTGGACGTAAACATGGCCGAGGTTAGCATTGAGGAGCGCGGCTTCGTCGGTCAGTGTCGCAAGTTGCTCGTTTGTCCACCTGTTGCCATTTGCCCACTGTGGATCGCGCCAGAGCGTCTGGAGCAGCGTTTCAGGAACCGCAGTAGCCGTATCGGTGTAGACCCCACGCGCTTGCAGGTATTGGGCGACGTCACCTTCCGCCTGTGAGATCTGGGTAGCGACCTGTTCTTCGGTGCCGGTCTCAGTCAGCAACACAGAACGGTCGTAGGCTTTAAGAGCATCGGCGCGCCGATCGACCTTACTATAGATATAGCCCAGCCCGGTGTGGGCTATCATGGCGTTACGCGTCACTGCTCCCATCTCGTCATCCAGCCAACCCCTTGATCCACCCGCGGCGGCTGACGCCCAGCCAGGATCGTTCCATAAAAGCCTGAGCGCTTCGCCCGGCACCAGGTCCTCTGTGCCGTTGTATACTGCGCGTGCGCGCAGCACTCTGGCGACTTCTTTCTCGCGTGACGGCACCTGACTCTCAAGGGCCATTGATACTGTTGAAGTAAGGACGTTACGAACGGCAGCAGGATCGAGGGTGGTGTTGGTGGCCGTGAACGGCTCTGAAGCATCAAGTAGAAAATCGACTCGTACAGGGAAGTTAGTATCGACAAACTGGGCTATATCAACTCCGATTGTATCAGAATAGGCGCGGCCTGCCTCCAACATTAGCTTCCCATAGTCGGTCTCCCCGCCTTTCGGCAACTCTGTGTTGCTTGCCAGCGCCGCCTTAACCTGGAGAGCGCGCTCTTGATATAGCTGCCCCAGTATGAAGGGCGTGCGCGCAAAGGTCCGATCCAGTGTGTTGCGCGAGAAGTTGAGCGCTTCCACTGCCTCTGTAAACTGGCCGTTGCGAGCATAGGCTACAGCCAATTCATCGCGCAGTTGGGCGTTGCCGGGAGTGCGATTGGTGGCCTCCTTCATGAAATCGACTGCAAGCTGCGACTTGGAAGGGTTCTGCGCCCCTGTTGGGTCTGCCCAGTAGAGGTAAAGGCGGCCCAGATTGGCATAGTGGTCTGTGTTGAGAGGATTGATGGCCTGGGCGCGTTTCAGTATGCCCTCGCTTTGCAGTAGCCGCTGTGCCTTTTCGACGGAGCGGTCCTGATCCGAAGCATACTCTACCGGGTTGGCCGTGGTGCTTGTGCGGAAATTGACCTGCTCCCGATCCACCTGCTTGGCAAACTCCAGCCAGGCACGCCCCAGGAAAAGATAATAGTAGTCCTGGTTCGGCTGGGTGTCGATAGCCTGCTTGTAATACGAGATGCTCTCGGGCCATCGCTGGGCGCTATCCCATGCCTGACCCTGCTTGTAAAGGGTATCGGCGCGTACAGTGCCGCTGTTGACCGTCCAGGCAAAAACGAGGGCCGCGACCAGAAGCAACGCGTAAAGAGCCAGCATCACAGGATTTGTGACCAGGCGATTCCGGTTGGCCGTACGGGCCAGCAAAGCGCTTTGGGTAGTCTTACGGCGTCTTACCTCTGAGGTGACACCCCCGGTACGCGACTTCGACACGGCAGCCGAGGCAGCAATAGTTTTGCTCTTGCCACGCGCCGACCCGGCGCCACGCGATACCGAAGTCGTGACAGAGGAAGCCACCGGGGCGGCAGCCACTACGAGATGCTCATTCTCCTCATCTATTTTCGTTGGGTCCCTGCCGTCGTAGCGCAAGTTCACGGCCTCGGCATATGCTACCGTCGCGCTGGGGCGTAGCGAGTTCGTGATGTAAAAACCGAAGGCTACCAGCATTCCGATCATCAGATAGAAGTAAGTCCAGGTAGCCGCAATCTGGATTCCGGTCTGTATCTCGATGAAGTGCGCGGTCATAGCCGACAGGAGAGCGATGATGAACATCTGGTCACGCGTATTATGAGCTTGCTTGAGGACGCGGATGCCGTAAAAGAAGAATGCGCCCACCAGGAAATAGTAAGCCATGAGGCCGAGCAAGCCAAGTGTCACGAGTTGGTCGAACTCAACATTATGCGAGCGGTCGGGCGTTGCATTGCGCAACTCGACCTGCGCTAGCTCGGCGGGGTAGAACTTGTTGTAAGCGACGTACATCGCCTCCGGCCCCCAGCCTATAATCGAGCGGGCGGGGTTGGAGAGGATCAGGTCGGCTGCCCCCTTCCAGATCAGCGTACGCACCTTGCCTGTGCCGGTCTCGGTCTGCGTGAGGGTGCTGAGGCGCTCGATGCCACGCCCCACGACCGGCACGTTCTCGAGGCCTTTAAGTGGTGAAGAAGGTATATTGAGCGCGCCCACGAACAGGACAAGCGCAACCACCACCGCCGTAACCGCCCCGCCGATGCGGCGCATCCACCGCACTTGCCTGTTGCGACCCACCAGCCACATCGCCACCGCAAACACCACCAGCCCCGCCCCCAGGCCAAGCCACGGGCCTCGACTCTGGGTCAGGTAGATACAGAATAGCTGCATCAAGATGAGGGCAGCGTACCCGACGTTGAGGGCGTATGGAATAGTCAGATCGCCCGCCTCCTGGCGAGTGCTGGCGAAAGCCCTCATCCCCACTGTGAGCGCGCCCCAGAGGAGGAGAAAGAACACCTCCCAGATGATAACACCTGAAATAACATAGGCTATAAAACCGAGCATGGCCCACAGCACTGCCGACACGATGGTCCAGGTCCGATTCGAGTTGGAAAGCGAATAAGCAAGAGAAGTTATGGCTGCCCACAACGCGACCATGAATAAAACCCACCACATATTCAGCCAATCGAAGCCTATCTGTAGGGTGAGGTTGGCGGTATCGCTGCGGTCGATTGACCATTCTAGAGGCAGGGCAAGCAGCGACACGAAGAATAACGCCGCGCCAATAGCAGGAAGGTACAGACTGACTTGTACAGGATCGTCGCTGCGCCTGCCCATACGCTCGATCAACCAGCAGCCTGCGTAGAAGAAGGCTAACGCAAGCGGCAATACCCACCAGGTGCGGGCATCAGGATAGGGCAGCCCGGCCATCATCTTGAGGGCCATAAAGAAGACAAGCGCCGATATCATCAGGATGCCCATGCTGTTCGCAACGACCGCCCAACCGTAGTTGGAATTTTGAATTACGGCAGGCTCATCATGCTCGACAACGGGCGAACTGTTCAGGCCGGTCAGGAGGCGGTAGAGGGCGAATGGGACCACCATTATGAGCCAGGCGGCCACGAAGATGGCATTCCCCATTGTAGAGGCGACGCGGGTGGCGGTATCTCCGGCCCAGGGTAGAGGGTCCAGACGCGCCCACTGTGCCAGGCCGTATAGGACCACAGGCAAGGAAGTAAGCACCATGAAGCTAATCAGGCGCTCCAGTTGGACGCGAGTGCGCAGGTTTGCGATTACTATGATGCCGAGCAGCATGTAGCTATACTGCGAATATGTGCCCTGCAGGCGCTGGTACGACCCCCACCATGTCGCGTCGGGCGTGACGGTGAAGATTGTGCTGATCATGTAGGCCGCGGCATACACAATGATCGGGACGATCATTGGCACTCGCAAAAAGCCCAGCCACGAAGGCAGTCCAGACTCGGCGGCCCCCTGCACGGCTGCAACTACTTTGCCCCCACGCGTGGCTATAGTCTTAGTCTCAGAGCGAACGGCACGCACG
>JBDSDS010000281.1:0-3912 GCA_039920445.1 Chloroflexia bacterium | reverse complement strand
GCGTGCGCCTGGCCCATGGGCCAGGTTGCTTGTACCATGCCTATGCCCGCCGTATTTATGAATACCCCGTCAGCCTTGCCACGAGGCACTACCTTTGTATCACCCGTGACGATGGCGACTCCCGCCTCCCGCGCCGCGTCTGCCATAGATTGCACGATACGGCGCAGGTCAGCTACGGGAAAGCCCTCTTCGAGCAAGAACCCTGCTGACAGATAGAGTGGCGTGGCTCCGGACATGGCAAGGTCGTTGACCGTACCATGTACCGCCAGCTTGCCTATATCGCCACCAGGAAAAAAGAGCGGGCTTACCACGTAGGTGTCGGTGGTGAATGCGAATCGCAAGCTCGCGGGGTCGCCCTCGTGAACCGCGAACGTGGCTGCATCATCCATGCGATCAAGCATCGGGTTCGAGAAAGCCGGGGCGAACACGCCCTCGATAAGGTTGTGCGTCGCCTTGCCGCCGCTGCCGTGACTGAGCGTGATGCGCTCGTCGCGCAAGTGGAATTTGTGACGGCGCGTCTCACGCACCCGATCTATTTTGTCCAGGGCTTCAGCCAGGGTTTGTCCACGCTTCCCATCAGTATCATTCACTGGTCTACAACTCCTTCTGTAGGTCCGGGGAGCGACCAGCTGAAAACTCACTCTGGCGCGCTATCCACAATGCTACTCGATTACCTAACCTCCACCCATAACCCGCCGCTATCAGTGCCGGTACAACCACCCATATGAACCACTCTCCTGAGACCCCTATCTGTAACCAAGTTTGGCGAACAACTCCCTGGTAGGTGGATATTGGTGGGCCGCTCAACATAAACAGTACGAAGGCTCCAAACCCCCCGGTAATCGCGCTTATAAAACTCAACGTCCGGCGATTGTGTATCGCAGCACGCGCAGCACGAGGCAAACAAATTATCCGTAGGCTAGTCATACTCAGCACGATACCCACGATTAACCCCGTAAGCGAACCCGTTATTGCACCGTACGCTAAACCCGCCAGAAAACTAGCGGTAAGCCATGTAAGGACCATAGAGGGATTCACAGACCCCGCGAGAGGGAAGCCGAGCAGAATCAATAGGGCCATAATGGTCATACTGAGCGGGCCATATATACCGCCAAGCACGCCGCCGCCACTCAGTCCCCAAAGAACTATGCGCCAAATAATACCCCAACTGAGATGAGTAGCCTTCAAGCTGGTAGGCAGCAAGCTTATGCAAGCCGCAACTCTATCACGTTGGGCTTGTCGCGCTCTGCCGCCATTGAGAAATAGGCGTCGTTGTAGCAGGCAACACGCTGCATGTGCCAATGAGAGTTTCGGGCGGGCCACCGGTACCCAGAGACTTTGCACTCCAAGAGCGTAATCAAGCCCGTGGAGTGCAAAGTCTCTGGGCGGGGCGACATAGCCGTGGACAGAGCGGCACACCCATACGGACTACGAAGCACTAGTCTGAGTCCGAATCCCTGTTGCGCCCGCCCGTGCTCCCGCCTTCTGAATTGCCGCCCGGAATGTCGCCAGTCACTCCGCCGCCTGTGCCCGCGCCACCACCTGTGCCGGGACCTACCGAACCTTCGCTCTCCCCGCCGCCGTCAAAGGTGCCGCCCAAGTTGCCTCCACCCAGGTTGCCGCCTCGATTGCTTGCGCCGCCCCCACCGCCAGGGTTCACCCCGGCGCCGATATACTCGCCGCTTCCTTTATCCGATCCGCCAGTTCCGGTATGTCCGCTGTCCATTTTCTTTACCCTCCTATGTTGATTGAGTATGTTTCCACATAAGGGCACGACGCGCCGTGCCCCTACTTGTTGACGGGCGTAAGCTCTATCATCTTGAGCTTGTCGCGCTCGGCAGCCATCGAGAAGCGGCCATAGTTGAAGTACGCCGCACACGCCCCTTCCGGCGAGACCATACACGTGCCGATTGGCGTTTCGGGTGTGCATGCAGTGCCAAAGACCCTGCATTCCCAGGGCTTGATTACGCCCTTCAGCACCTCACCGCACTGGCACGCCTTCGGGTCGGCTACTCGCAGGCCGGGGACCTTGAACCGGAGCTCGGCGTCCCAGGGGGCATACTCGGCCCGCAGCTTGAGCGCGCTGTGGGTGATGAACCCCAGGCCGCGCCACTCGAAGAATGGACGCAACTCCATCGTGCGCGCCATCACTTCCAGCCCCTTGACGTTCCCTTCAGGCCGCACCACTCGCCCGTACTGGTTCTCTACCTCGGCGCGCCCCTCGGCTAACTGCTTCACGATCATGTAGATAGACTGGATGATGTCTATCGGCTCGAAGCCCGCTATCACAACCGGCTTGCTATGCTGGCTCGCTATGAAATTATATGGCCTCATCCCTATCACCATGCTGACGTGGCCCGGCCCGATAAAGCCGTCCAGCCTCAAGTCCGGCGAGTCAAGAATCGCTTTGATAGCGGGGATGATCGTCACGTGATTGCAGAAGACGGAGAAGTTCTGGATATTCTCAGCCTGCGCCCGCAGCAGCGTAACTGCCGTAGAAGGGGCGGTTGTCTCGAAGCCGATGGCGAAGAAGACCACCTGGCGGTCGGGGTTGTCGCGGGCCAGTTTGAGCGCATCAAGCGGCGAATAGACAAAGCGCACGTCCGCGCCCTCGGCCTTCGCGTCGAGCAAACTGCCTTTCGACCCAGGCACGCGCATCATGTCCACAAAGGTGGTGAAAATTATGCCTTCGGTGCGCGCGATGGCGATTGCATCGTCAATGCGCCCCATCGGAAGCACGCAGACGGGACACCCCGGCCCATGCACCAGGTCAACATTTCGCGGCAGCACATCCTCGACGCCGTGCTTATAGATAGTATGGGTGTGGCCGCCGCACACTTCCATGAACTTCAACGGCCTCCCCTCACTAAGTTTGCCTATCTCCTCGGATAGGTTTCGTGCCAGATCAGGGTCGCGGTATTCGTCTACGTATTTCATGGGTGCATACCTCCATTTATGGTTAGGGGCGATAGATACTGGTCACTGGTCCCTAGTCACTCGCAACACAGACCATACTACATCGAGCAGCGCGTGGTATATCGTCGCATGCCCCTCCTGGATGCGGGGCGTGTGGTCGGTTGGTGCGACTATACAATGGTCCACGGCAGGTGAGAGCAGCATTTTGCCGCCGTCGTACCCTGCCAGGGCCACCGTCAGGAGACCTTGCTTCTTAGCCTGTTCCAGGGCGGCCAGTACGTTGGCCGAGTTGCCGCTGGTCGAAATACCGAACGCTATGTCTCCGGGGCGGCCAAAGGCTATTATTTGTCGAGAGTAGACATTGTCAAAGCCCACGTCGTTCGCCACCGCCGTCACCACCGCGATGTCGTTGGTCAGCGCTACTGCCGGCAACGGACGACAATCAGGACGAGGCGGGCACGCCAGATCCGCTACTATGTCCTGTGCGTCGGTTGTGCTGCCGCCGTTGCCGAAAGCCCAGAGTGTAGCGCCCTGAGCGAAGGCTTGCGCCATCTCCGTGCCTGCGGCCACTATCTTATCTCGGCTGCTGTCCAGGATAGCTTGCCGGAGCGCAACTACCTCCTTGCACTTTTCGATGGTTGAGTGCCGCACCTGTGCAAGCACATCCTCGGCATTCGATGTGCCCCCATCAAACAGGAACGGGTAGAATAGGCGGTCGTATTCCGATCCTCCCTCGTTATTAGCTAGGTGCTCTTTATCGTTCATAGGCTAGGACTCACTGCTCACAAGAGCGAGTGCCACGCCGCCGTGTGCCAGCAAAATATCGCCTGGGTTGACACTGTCTATGAGACTTACATCCACTTCTCCGCTGCTGTCGCCAACCGCAACCTGGGCCAGCGCGGTAGCCTGGTCAACACTGATCACGCGAACAGAAACCGCTTCATCCGAGCAGGTGATACAGTGGAAATCGGCATCTTGCCAAGCCGTATCCATAAG
>JBDSDS010000280.1:0-4060 GCA_039920445.1 Chloroflexia bacterium | reverse complement strand
AGGAGGAAGTCGCGGGAGAGGCCGAATACGATTGTAGCGAGGCCGAACCCTGCCACCACGAGCAGCAAGATGCGGCCCGCATGTCGGAAGGGAGGCAGCAGGGCCATTACCAGAGCAGCAAGCACCGCGCCGACGGCGGGAGCCGCCCTCAGCCAACCGAGGCCCGTTGCGCCGACTGCGAGGATGTCGAGGGCAAACACCGGCAGCAGGGCAGTGACCCCTCCGACCAGGACCGCGAACATATCGAGGGTTATCGCGCCGAGGATGACAGGCATGTGCCGGATGAAGCGCACCCCGGCCAGCATGGAGGAAAAACTGATTGGCTCTGTACTGGGCGCGACGGCTCGTGGGCGCAGCAAAGCAAACATTAGCGCAACTATTAGGAGAAGACAACCAGCCAACGCATATACCCCGGCTGCCCCGAGCCATACCGCTATCAATACGCCGCCGAGCGCCGGACCGAGTATGGCTGACGTCTGCCAGGCTCCACTCGACCAGGTGGCGGCGCTGGCGTAATGCGTGGGTGGGACTACCTGCGCGCTCAATGCGCTGAAAGCTGGGCTTTGGAAGGCGCGGGCGATGCCGATGCCGAACAGCAGAGCGTAGATGGCGGGTAGAGGCCCCTGGGTGACTGATAGGCCGACCAGCCCGAACGCGCAAAGGGCGATCCCGCTCATGGCTGCTACGACCACCCACTTGCGGTCGCGGCGGTCAGCGATGTGCCCGGCGGGGAGGGCAAGGAGAAGCACCGGCACGATCTCCACCAGTCCGACCAGGCCCAGGGCGAGGGGATCGCGGGTGCGCTCGTATAGCTCCCAGCCTACGGCTACGCCAAGCATCTGCTCGCCGACCACGGCCAGGAAGCTGCCCAATACCAGGAGGCGGAAATCGCGGAAGCGTAACGCGGCGAATGGATCATGGCGCGGGGCGTTCGGTTCGGGCGCGGGGGTGTGTACCAGGGACATAACGCCACATTATACAGGAGATGAAATGCTATCTGAGGGTAGGGGGAAGAAAGACCACTTACTACTTCCCTGGAAAGTGATAGCGTGGGATAATGATGAGCTCGGGCAGACCGCTATACGTTGGCGTTTTGGTAAGGGTTGAAGGCGTTTGTATATCTGAGGGATAGAGCAGACATACAAGGGTAACTACTCAATCCAAAAGTGCGCTTTGAGTGCATAGTAAATAGTGCAAGTGGCGCATAGCTGATCGGGTGCGGGTCTTGACTGTACCCAGTGGTTGGTGAAGCCTATTAGCTATCTCTCGTTGAGTAAGGTCGCTAAAGTAGGCAAGTGTGATTGTCTGGTATTCGGAGACTGGTAGCTGGCGTATGGCATGCCGAACCACATCGGCTACATGCTTTGTCCACGCCTGGTCGTGCGGTGTAGGGGCGGTATCAGGCAACCGTTTGATTATAGTATCTGAGCGGGCGCTTTCCATACGTAAAGGCAGCTTGTGCGTTGCAGACCTGCCCGTTATTTGTCGTCGTTTGTCCAGAGCCTGATTACGCACAACCGTCAAAAGCCATGTGTGGAAAGCGCCACGCGCTGGGGAGAAGGTTTCCGGGCGGCTCCAGAGTTTGGTGAATACTTCCTGCACTATATCTTCAGCCAGAGAAGGCTCATCTACATAGAGCAGTGCAAAACCAACGCATCTTCGAACGTGGCGCTCATAGAGTTTTTCAAAAGCAACTGTATTACCCTTTGCCACAGCGGACATCAGTTGAGCATCGTTTAGCCTATCCAAAAGCGAACGGTTCGCCGCCGCACCGATTGGCAGGAGCATGTTACCTCCCTGGGGGCCTTGTGAGGTATAACTACCTGGTATTAGGGGGCTATTCGAACTACTGTGGCTAAATGATCGTCGCATCGTTGTTGTCCCTTTGCTGCTCACATTCCGGGTGGCGCTCAATACTGGAGCAGGCCATTAGTTATCTGGCACATATAGCAATTGGTGTGCCAGTAACTAATGGCGCTGTATTGGGAAGTTGGCTCACCACCTCACGAACGGGGTATGGCGAGCCATGCTTCTACAAGTAGACTGTACTGGATCGCTTGACAGGCTACGTCTAAACAGGGATAACTGACAGTAGAATTAATCTACAGAAGGGGGATATAAATCATGCCCGTCGCACTGCCTAAACGTAGTGAAGTTGAAGAGAAATATACCTGGAACCTGGCTGGCATCTTTGCGGATGATGCTGCCTGGGAGGCTGACCGGGAGCGTGTTGAGAGCGCACTGCCGGAATTAGAGAAGTTCAAGGGGCAGTTGGGAGATTCGGCACAGAAGCTGCTTGAGTGGTTCCGGGCGCAGGAAGAGACGGTGAAGCGGGTGCAGCAGTTGGTCGTCTATTCCAATATGCTGAGTGACAGTGACACCGCTAATCAGGAGGCGTCGGCGTTGAAGGATAGGGGTAGAGGGGTCGCGGCGCGGTCGTCGGCGGCTATCTCGTTTGCCGAGCCTGAATTGCTGTCTATACCTGAGGAGAAGATCGAGCAGTTCATGGAGGAGAAGCCCGAGCTGGCGCTCTACAGGCACTATTTTCACCAATTGAGGAAGAGGGCTGAGCACGTGCGCTCGCCTGAGGTGGAAGAGGTGCTTGCGTCGGCGGCTGACGTTATCGACACCTCGCGTACCACCCATGCGCTGCTGGCTGATGCTGATTTGCGCTATGGGACAGTTGATACGGACGATGGGCCGATAGATGTGGCGGCGGGCACGCTAGCCTCCATCCTGCGCGACCCGGATATTCGGGTGCGGAAAGAGGGTTGGGAGAAGTACGCCGACGGCTTCATCGCACACAAGAACACCTTTGCAAGCTGCATATCGGGCGGGGTAAAGCGGGATGTGTTTTATGCCCGCGCACGTAACTATCCGTCGGCGCTTGAGGCTGCTTTGGCGCAGACGCATATTCCGCGTGCTGTGTATGACAATATGATCCAGACTTCGGTACGCAAGCTGCCGGTGTGGCACCGTTACTGGTCGGCTCGGCGGAAGGCGCTGGGGCTTGATATGCTCCACCCTTATGATATTTTCGCGCCGATTGCCAAGGAAGACCAGAAGGTTGATTTTGAGCAGTCGGTAGATATGATATGCGAGGGGATGGCTCCGCTTGGTGACGATTACTGCGCGCCGATGAAGAAGGGGATGCTGGAGGAGCGTTGGGTGGACGTCTTCCCGAACCAGGGAAAACGTAGCGGGGCGTATTCGAGCGGGGCTTACGGCACCAACCCGTTCATCTTGATGAGCCATGTGGGTGACCTGGAGTCGATGAGCACGCTGGCGCATGAGATAGGCCATTCGATGCACTCTTACCTGTCGCGCAAGCACCAGCCGATGGTGTACGCTCGGTATGGTATATTCGCAGCGGAGGTTGCTTCTAATTTCAACCAGGCGATGGTGAGGTCGCACCTGCTGAAGAATAATAGTGACCCGCAGTTCCAGATCGCGGTGATAGAAGAGGCGATGTATAACTTCCACCGCTACTTCTTTTTGATGCCGATACTGGCGCGGTTTGAGTTGGATATTCATACCAGGGTAGAGAAGGGGGAGGCGCTGACCGCCGACCTGATGATAAAGCTGTTGGCCGACCTGTTCCGTGAGGGCTACGGTCCTGAGATGGAGATAGACGAAGCCCGTGTAGGTATCACATGGGCGCAGTTCTCGACGCATATGTACCTCAACTTCTATGTGTACCAGTACGCTACAGGGATCGCGGCGGCCAATGCGCTGGCAGCGGGGGTGTTTGGCGGAGAGTCGGACGCTGCCGACAAGTACAAGCAGTTCCTCAGCGCGGGAGGGTCGAATTACCCATTGGAGGTGCTGAAGATAGCGGGGGTAGATATGACCTCGCCGGAGCCTGTGGAGCGGGCTTTTGATGTGCTGGAAGGGTATGTGGAGAGGCTGGAGAAGCTGACGGCTTAGCGGGCACTGGTGCTGAGTGACTGTCTGAAAAGCTGAGTTGCGCGCCCGCCCTGCGAATGAATTCGCGGACTGGCTCTTAGCCACTGAAGGGCGACTTAGCTCCTTAAGCCCTATCTGGAGCCAGCCTCGTCAG
>JBDSDS010000279.1:0-2962 GCA_039920445.1 Chloroflexia bacterium | reverse complement strand
GTGCTGTTCGGGATCATGTCGTTCGCGCTTGTAGCTGCCCTCTACCCGCAGTTGCCTATTGAGCAGGCTCCGGCCCTGGCAGGTGTTTTTACGGCAGCCTGGTTAGTAGGTTATCTAGCCGTTTTCGTACCTCAGGGCCTCATCGTTAGAGAGGGAATCATCATCGGCTTCCTCACAGGCGCGCTCGGCATCCCTTTGCCGGTCGCTGCTGCCTCCGCGGTGCTATCCCGCCTCTGGTCAATGTTTGGCGTCTTTCTCTGGGGCGCTATAGCCTCCCGCCTTTAGTTTATGCGCATCTTACACATCATCTACGACGATGTAGACAACCCCTGGCTTGGCGGGGGTGGCGCCACACGCACGCTCGAAATTTATAGCAGGATTGCACGCCAGGGCCATGATGTGACTGTGCTGTGCGGCAACTACCCAGGCGCACCCCGGCGGCACATGAGGCAAGGTGTAACTTATAGGCATGTAGGCAGCAGGCGCTCCTATGCTGTCAGCAGGATCACGTTCGCCCTCATGTCGCCGTTCTTGATAATGCAGGGGGGCTATGATATAGTCATCGAGGATGTTTCGCCTTTCTCGCCGGTCGGCGTGCCGCTATGGAACAGACGTGTGCCCTGTGTAGCCAGCGTGCAGAACCTGTCGGGCCGCCATGCGCTGCGAAAGTACGGACTGGCTGGCTTGATTCCGAGGCTGGTCGAGAGGCCGCTCCTCTCGCTTTTCCGCAACTTCGTGGCCGTCTCACCAGGGATCGCGCGGGAGTTACGGCCGTTGCGCGGTAGGCATGTAAATGTGAAGGTGATCCCAAACAGCGCCGCACTAGGCTTTTCGCGGGACGAGGGTGAAACCGAACAGGCAAGTGACAAGAGGTATATATTATTCCTGGGGAGAATAGACATCTATCAGAAAGGTCTGGATATTCTTCTCGAAGCGTTCAGCAGGAGCGCGGCGCAACTCCCAGACGTTAGACTTGTTATAGCGGGAAGTGGCACCGAACAGCAACTTACAAAGCTCGGCTTGCTAGTGGCAAAAAACAGGTACAAGGACAGGATCGAACTGGCAGGACAAGTTGACCAGGAAAAGGCTGCTCGCCTGATGCGGTCTGCGCTGATGCTTGTAATGCCGTCGCGTTATGAAGCATGGCCCCTTACAGCAATCGAAGCGGGAGCGGCAGGGATACCTGTGGTAGGTTTTGACATCCTGGGTGTCCGCGACGCAGCCCCGCCTTTCCCGGCAGGGCATGGTCAGCTCGTTGCAAATGGAGATGTTGGGGCTTTAGCTGAACAAATCACCAAAGTGGCTACTGAGCCAAAGATGCGACATGAAATGGGAGAAAATGGAAGATTATGGGCAGCACGCTTCACTTGGGACGCTCTAGCCGCAGAACAACTGGCATTTTACGAGGAGTTGGTTCAGGCAGAATGCGCACGAGGTAATAACCGAAACAATTAGAAGCCGTTTTTCGTCATATTTATGATTTTATTCATCACTCGCAAGCACCCGCCTTCGGTCGGGGGCATGCAAAAGCTCAGCCAGAGCCTCACCAAGGAGGTCGGCAGGCTCACTCCCACCCGCACAATCTATTGGGGCGGCTCGACGCTGCTGGTGCCTTTTTTCATTGTCTATGCTTTCTTGCGTAGTGTGCTTTTCGTTTCGCGCTCGAACCAGGTCCGCCTGATCCACCTATCCGACGCGCTGCTTACTCCTCTTGGCCTGGCATTGAGAACGCTCTTGCGCGTGCCCGTTGTGGTGACAGTACACGGTCTGGATGTCACCTATTCTAACCGGCTCTACCAGTGGCTGATTCCGAAATGCCTGAGCCGTATGGATAAAGTTATCTGTGTGAGCAGTTACACGCGCCAACAGTGCGTCAGGCGAGGCGTGCCACCTGCCTTATGCGTCGTTATACCAAACGGCGTCAATCTGGTGGAGTTTGCCGACCAGTACACGTCCCAGGGGATGCGAAACCTCCAGACCTCGGCGGGCCGGATACTGCGTGACCGCAAGGTGCTGCTTACCGTGGGACGCCTTATCGAGCGCAAGGGAGTGGTTTACTTCCTGACGGAAGTAATGCCCCGGATATTAGCGCACAGGCAGGACATTTGCTATCTTATCGTCGGCGAAGGCCCTCAGCGCGACCTCATCGAAACACGCATCACATCCCTGCACCTTGAAGACCACGTGAGCCTGTTAGGGCGGGTGGACGACGACACGCTCCGGGCCGCTTACCATGTCACTGACCTGTTCGTGATGCCGAACATACCCGTGCAGAACGACATTGAGGGCTTTGGCCTTGTAGCGTTGGAGGCGGCGGCGGCGGGTCGCTATGTGGTCGCATCCAGGCTCGACGGCATACCCGAAGCCATCATCCCCGGCCAGAACGGCACGCTCCTCGACCCGCTTGACAGCGAAGCATTCGCCTCAACGGTAGTTGAGCTTTTGGAAGACGACGAGAAGCGAAAGGCGCTGGGAACCAATGCCCGCGAGTTCGTCCGAAGTCACTACTCATGGGACATCATAGCCAGGCGCTACCAGCAGATTTTCTTTCGCGTGATCCAGTCACACGATCAGGGAAAGCCACCTATCGCATCCAACTCTGCAGGTGAAGTCCCACCCGAAAGCCGCGACTCCAGCGCAATGCAGGAATAGGGCACGTGTCTTCCAGACAGCAGAACTCGCGCAAGAAGATCGTAATACTCGGCTGGTACGGTAGTAATAATACAGGCGATGAGGCGGTTCTTCAGGCAGTAGTTAGCGCCCTCCGCGCTCGCGGCCTGGATAATCTGCACGTTCTCTCCACAAACCCCGACCAAACTGCCGCCAAGTTTGATGTAACCAGCAGCCCACGCACACCTATGCTCGAAAGCATCAAGGCGCTGCGAAACGGCTCTACCCTCGTTCTGGGCGGCGGCGGCTTGATACAGGACGGCACAAGCGTCTACAATCTTCCACTTTACGC
>JBDSDS010000278.1:0-2692 GCA_039920445.1 Chloroflexia bacterium | reverse complement strand
CTTGATACCCTTCGCCTCGTTTGGGGCATCGGGCGTCCTGTAATCGGGGGCGCGCACTTCGATAACCGTATCCCTTGAGGACAACGCCGCCGGGGCGCGTTCATCTACTGTTACACTAACGGTTTGCCACCCTGCATCGAGGTCTGCATCGTGCAACAGAGCGCCGTTGACGATGATAGCCACCCGCGCCGATCTTGCGCTATCTATCGTGAGAGTAGCGGTAAGGGGCCGCCCGCCACCAGTACCCGGAAGCGCTATATAGCCATAGACGCCCGACCAGCGAAAGTCACGACCCGCCTCGGTCACACGGCTGTGGAAGTTGCGCGTATATGCCTGGTCCTGGGCGCTGCCGACGTCGACCGTGAAGGTAAGTGGCGACTGGTAGGCAGCGACCATCAAAGCGAATACGATTACCGGCAACAACCATGCAGGCAGCCACCGAACAAATTCTCCGTAGACACCTAATCGGCCAGGTAATTTCCTCGGCAAAGTCTCACTTGAAGGCATAAGTGATCCTATACTGCCACAACGCCAACGCCTCTACCACAAAGAACACAACCAGCAGCGCAGAAAGCAGAGTGGCGGCTCGTGATGTTTGCCCCAGCCTCGCCAGCCATATCCCCGCGCCGATGGCTATTATCGGCAGGGCGAAAAGCATATAACGCACGTACAGGTTGAGCGCCCACCCCACCAGCGCGAACAGCAAAACCGCCATAGACCATCCAAGTGCCGCAAGCGCCAAACGTTGTCCAGGTTCAGTGCCTTTTGTAAGTATTTTAACCCGTCCTCTCAGGAGAAGAGCATACCCCAGAAACGCACCAAGCAAGGGCCAAACTCGATAATAAGCGTGCGCCTCCTGCCAGATACCTCGCAAGCCGCCCAGCAGCCATTCCCGCCGGGACTCCACCGTCCTCACAATCAGGCCAAGGCTCTTATCCCCCACCGAGCCACCAACCTTGATGTGAAAGCCTGACGCACCTGCCTCGGCGGCTCGCTCTGCGCGTATCACGCTATAGGTCTCGATCATCTCGGCAGCAAAGTGGTTGTAATAGATCGTGTATGAGACACCTGCCGCCACGACCAGCGCCGCAAGGGTCAAGTACGCGCCCACACGACGAGGCACGAGCCGACGCGCCACTATCCATAACATTCCGACAAGGAAGAAGGCAGCAGCGGTCAACTGCACAACCCCAGGGTGGCTGAGAAGGGCAAGAAGCAGACAGGCCAGCAATATGTAAAGATGAGGTCCGCGTAGGCCTAATTTGGTGTAAGTTCCCGCCGCCACAGCAAGAGCGCATAACGCGAAAAACTCGCCGAAAAGGTTAGACGTAATGCCCCAGGAGAAAGGCAGCACGGCTATCGGAAAGGTCAGGTAGAGCGCGGATCCAATCAGGGAGGCTCGGCGGCTTTGCGTTGTCTTGCGCACAAGGTAGTAGAGTGGCAGGATACCGAGCGATGACAGAGCAACCGTAAAGAGGCGTATCACCAGAAGTTGGTCGTTCAAGAGCCATTGCAGCGGGAGCATGAAGACGTAGAGCGTCGGGAGGTAAAATGTCGGCCGCCCGCCCCACTCCGCCGAGTTGATAGTGAAGAGTAAGTCGCCCGCCTGCACGGTCTCGAACCTGTGAGCATGGAAGACGAGGTCTACGATGAATATCTGGGGGTGAAGCTGTCCTGCAAGCCTGATGACGAACGCTGCAAGCAGGAGTGTCATCAGAATCTTGTCCCCTACGATTAGCCAACCGCCTTGCACCCGGCGGCGCAGGAGCCATGCGACTAACCTTAACGAAAGGACGAGAAATGCCCCGGCCAAAACCGCCTGGGGCCAAATCTCGTACCAACGGCCCGACGTCAGCCACAGGCGGTCGAACACCAGGAGAGCAGTGCCCAGAATACCAGGCAGCGCGCTTCCCAATGCAACAGCGCCCACGCCCCAGCCGAGCAGAGCCAGTACCAAGCCTATGAGGACGCTCGTGCCAACCAGAGCGAACATGACGCCAACTGGCGACTCGATAAACCTGTCGGGGTTGGTCGCCGGGGCCACCCGAACACGAGACACGGATACACCTAACGGGCGTGGGTTGGGGTCTTCCGGCGGGATAAAAGCGTTGGTTCGCAACTCTAAGCGCAGGGTGCCTTGGTCGAGCAGTTCACGAGGCACTCGAAAGCTATAATCAGTGAACTCGGCGGCAGGATTCTTCGCCAGGAGAGTCCTACCCCTGGAAGAAATCTCCAGTTGGGATGGGGGTTGCCCTGGCAGTCGCCAGCCGTTTAGTGTGAGAGTAACATCGAGGTCCTGACGTCCTACATCCTGAAGGATTATCTCCGATTCGGCGGTGGACCATCGAAAGGGAATGGGCGGCGTGGCGGGGATGACTTCCTTCGTATTGAAGCCGCGTAGCAGAGGCGCGTCAGTTGCGGAACCTATCACAATATCGTAAGTCGGACGCACCTGATAGGCCGCGACTACCAGGAGTCCGGTAATTGCCAGCCCGCCAAAGATGCCTACATTGATCAACCTACTTACCAGCCACTTCAAGGTTCGGGAGCCCCAGACGCGATGCCTTTGCTAAGCGTGTACAAGGCGATATGCTCGTTGGCCCAAACGCGGTCTTGCGGGCGGTATCCGGCTATGGCTGGGTCCTGATCTGCCCACAATATGGCGAAATCCGGGCGGTTGCCCTCCTGAGGT
>JBDSDS010000277.1:0-4311 GCA_039920445.1 Chloroflexia bacterium | reverse complement strand
GTTATGGCAATGATGGCAGATGCTCCAAGTTCATCACCGATTCTGTCGGCAGACCGGCATATTACTTCGGTGACGGTGGTTGTATCGGGTGACTCGGTCCGGCCTGGCTGTTCTCCTCCTTCCTCCTCAGGAAAAGCCATCCGGCCTGCGCTGGGCGCCATCCGCTCGCTCCAGCCGTCATAGTCGAACAGCTTTTCGGCTTCGTGCGCTATCCTTGCCATAGTCTGCACTGCCGCCAGGGGGTACTTACCCACGGCTGTTTCGCCGGAGAGCATTATCGCATCGCTGCCGTCCAGCACCGCATTGGCTACATCCGTCGCTTCGGCGCGTGTGGGGCGCGGGTTACGGATCATTGAGTCGAGCATCTGGGTGGCGGTTATTACAGGTTTGCCCGCCAGGTTTGCGGCTCTGATGATGCGCTTTTGTATCGCGGGGAGAACTTCCGGGGGCATCTCCACACCCAGGTCGCCTCGAGCCACCATGATGCCGTCGGCAGCTTCAAGAATCTGCCCGAAGTTCTCGACGGCGGCGCGTTTCTCTATCTTTGCGATAACCGGCACAGCGCGTGTTGTCAGCTCGGCAATAAACTCGCGGGCCTCTGTAACGTCACTCCCCGTCCGCACGAACGACAGCGCGATCAGATCGACTCCTTGCTCGAGCGCAAAGGCCAGGTCCGCGCGGTCTTTAGCGGTAAGTGTCGGAACGCTCAGTGGGCGGTCGGGCACGTTGATACCTTTATGAGCGGTCAGCAAGCCGCCCACTATCACGTCACACGTTATCTCGCTCTGTGCCGCTTCTACATTCTTTACCTTCAGTGTCATAAGCCCATCGTCGATGAGGATAGCATCTCCTGGGAATACGTCTGCTGCAAGCCCTGCATAGTCTACGGGGATTGTGTCTGGCCTCGCTTCCGGCTTTGTGGTCAATGTTACGGTTGTGCCCACGATGAGGACTAAGCCCTCAGGCGGCAGAGCGCCTATGCGTATGCGAGGACCCTGTAAATCGGCCAGAATAGCAACGTTCGTGCTAACTTGCTCGGCGGCTATGCGGCGTACGAGGGCAATCTTCTGTGAGGTACTTTCCGGTTCAGCATGGGAGAAGTTGAAGCGCACAACGCTTACTCCGGCAGCGATTAGCTCGCGCAGGGTTGGCTCCTCCCAGCAGGCAGGACCTATAGTAGCGACAATCTTTGTATGTGGCAGCGCCGGCATGGTTACTCCTTGACCTTCTCTAAAACGAGAAAGCGATTAGCCTCAAAGCTAGTTTATCATAGCGCATAAAAAGAAGAGGAGCATCACTCGGATGCTCCTCTTCCTATGTTACCGTTCGCCTGAAAGTTACTTCCAGGCGTTGCTGTAAATCTCGCGGGCTTCCTGAACGGCGTTCTCGTTGAGGTCGGTTAGGTCCTTCAGGTCACGCACCACGACGTAGGGGATGAGGCCGCCGATGTCCATAACGAACTGGGCGTTCTCTTTCAGGTTCTTCGCAGCCAGGTCGGCAGTCTCTCGGTCGTCACAAGCTATAGCTGTTGTGATAAGCATCACATAGCTGATATTGCTCAGGCTGAGCGCGGTATAATCGTCGCGGAAGTCTTTAGAAACTTCCTCGGCGCGCAGCTTGTCAATCACGCCTGCCGCGATGCCAAGTATGGATGCTCCGGCGTCTTTGAGAGGGCTGGTTGCCTGTCCTCCGAGTGCATCGATGCGCTTCTTGAGCGAATCAGTATGACGCTCCAGGCCGTCGCGTATGCTGCGCAGCACAGGATTTACGTCCATCTCATCCTCGGTTGCCTTTACCTGCTTGTCGATTGCCTGATAGATGTGCCCTTCGAGGGCTGCCATATCGGCCAGGTACTTTGTTACGATATCGTGTTTCTTATCTGCCACGTTAGTGTGCCTCCTTGATGATTATGCGGGGAAGAACCATGCAGGTTCGCAGCCTCGTTGGTTGCGGCCAAAACTCAATCCCCATCAATTTGTACATCCCTAAAGAGCATCTTTTATGCCAGTCGGAATTGAGGCGTGCAAATGTGAATGCTACCACCGACCACCGATCACCGATTACCGACTACTTACTACTTAGATAGGACTATTCAGTTACCCTAAAGGGTACAAACGGATTATTGTGCGCGGCCTAGAGGCATGCTACACTGAGTCTAACAACGGCCTGTAGTTATACAGGAATGACAAGCGGTAAGCTACTCCAGGAGAAACAAAGATGGTAATGGCACAGCAAAATCAAGATACATCAAGAGAAGGCTCTTCCAGACATACTACAGATGAGTTCACAAACAAAGTGAACCAACTCATGAGTGAGCTGCGCGTAGAATCCGAGGCGTTGCAGCGCGAGCTTGCCGAGCTTGAGATGCTTGTCCGCCAGAGCAGCCAGGAGGTAGAGAAGCTGGCACAGCGCGAGATGGGCTCGACCAATAGGGTGCGCGATATGGAGCTGAACCTCGATAACTATAGCCGCACCGATATGAAGACGATTTATAATTCGGCCCATGAGATACAGATGCGTCTCTTCATGATGCGCGCTCAGGTTGAGCAACTGGAAGCGAAACGGAACAGTATGCGTATCTTGCAACAGCGTGTCCAGCGTGTAGTGGGCGTATTGCTGAGCGCGCCGGAAGGTTACAGTCCGGCAGGTTCCACAATGAGGCAGCTCCCACAAACGCAGGTCAACCCTGTGCATCAGGACGATGGCGAGCAGGTAGACAGCAAGCAGATGATAAGTAATGTCATCCAGGCTCAGGAAAATGAGAGGTTACGCGTCTCGCGGCAGATGCATGATGGTCCAGCCCAGACGATGACCAACCTGGTGCTTCGTGCCGAGATTTGCGAACGCTTGCTTGATATTGATCCCGTCCGAGCCAAAGCTGAGCTTTCGGGTCTAAAGAGCGTGGTCAACGCCACCCTTCAGGAGACCCGCCGCTTCATATTTGATTTGCGGCCCATGATCCTCGATGACCTCGGTCTGGAGCCGACACTACGGCGCTATGTGCAGCAGTATACAGATAAGCACAAGATCGAAGTTGGCGTGGTGCTGAACGGATTGAACTCGCGCCTGCCTAGCGAGGCGGAGGTAGCGATCTTCCGCATCGTGCAGGAAGCCCTCGCCAACGCAGCCCAGCATTCGCATGCCAAGCATATTCAGATTACAATCGACGCAAACTCAGAAGCAATCAAGGTGCTTGTCGAAGATGACGGCTCAGGATTCACGGTCGATGAAAGCAAAACCAATGATCCCAAGTTCCGTGGATTATCCACTATGCGGCAGCGGGCTGAGATGCTCGGCGGCAACATCACTATCGACAGCGCCCCCGGTAGAGGCACTCGTATCGTTACTAATCTGCCTCCAGAGATGGCGGCGTAAAACGAGTTCAAGGTTCAAATTTATATCTCCTTCAAACCTTGAACTTTGAACCTTGAACCTTATCAACCCCTGGCCATATTTACTCTGCGGGTAGCACTTAAGTACCCATCCGAAATAAGCATACGGCCTATTGCAATTAGGACCAGTTAGGCCATATAGTGTATAGGTAAAGGTTTATACCTGCACATGAGTCAATTACAGTCGGGTGTACGACTGAAAGGAGGTTAAAGTGAATTCACCCATGCCACGTGGAAAAAGCAAGCTGAAAGAATGGTACGCACGCGGCCAGGGGCTGGTGGAATATGCGCTTATACTGGCACTGGTAGCAATCGTAGTTATAGCGGTCCTTACGTCAATCGGGCTTATAGTGTCTCAAGAAATGTACTCCGAAATCAGTGGCGGTTTCACACCCCCTTAGTCATCAATTTTCCTAAGAGCTATTATCATCTTTTTCATAATGAACCGGCAGAGCTGTCCAATTGGATGGCTCTGCTGCTTTTTGCCACAAGTCGTCGGAGCGATGGTTTCCTATATTAGACAGATACTGTGAGACCCCAAAAGTACCACCCACAGCCAGCCAAGAGTGTTATTACTTTCGGACGACATCGGATAGGACTGCTTGGCTATATGAAGGCAATGCGATTGCTCATACAATGATGTCAGCCGGAGCACTTATCGCACCGGACATTATTGTCAAGAAGCAAACAGCAATTATCCATAAGGAGAACACAAATGCGCGCTAAGATCGAGAACATGAAAAACAAGGGCCAGGGCCTGGTAGAGTACGCTCTTATCCTCGTCTTGATTGCCATCGTCGTGATCGTCATACTGACCTTCCTCGGCGGCCAGGTGAACAACACCTTCTCAACAGTCGGCTCGGGCCTGAAGTAGTCTTTACGTATTCAACTACGTAACATCTACACATACCGCTATACT
>JBDSDS010000276.1:0-6010 GCA_039920445.1 Chloroflexia bacterium | reverse complement strand
CAATACTGACATTGGTCTACATCGCCACCGCCGTAGGTGGGCATGGTTCGCATGAAGAAGCGCACGATGCTCCTCATGGCTCCGCAGAGGAACTTGGTCATAAGATTGCGGACACAATTACCGGCAGACAGACTACAGGTGAAAAGGTATCGAGCGCGGAGCCAAAGAGCGGAACCGAGCGTCACATGGGCTAAGTCGTCTGGCAACAAGCGCAGGAGTATGGGTCAGGTTCATTTATCTAGTGAGAATTGGGAGGCGCAATGCTTCCCGGCTCAAAGCAGAGCCAGGATTGGCGGCCCAACAGTTGGGCAACTGATGATAAAACAGTTTATACAAGGGAGGAACATTTCGTGGATCAACTATTTTTGAATATCGTGGCACAGACAGAGGCGACAGGTGGCATATCTCCGGAATCGGCCCGCCTGATCGCTGCCGGGCTTGCAATGGGCCTCGGCGCAATCGGCCCTGGCATCGGTCTCGGTATTGGCACATGGGGTGCAACGCAGGCCATTGGTCGCAACCCCGACGCAGAAGGCCCCATTCGCACAGCCATGATCCTGGGTCTGGGCTTTGCTGAAGCGGTCGCTATTTACTCCCTGGTCGTGGCTTTGGTACTTATCTTCGTCGGCTAGGACTCGCACCCTGCGTCCCGGTTTCTTGATGACTGCCCTAACGATGGGCTGTCCTGGTGGCCGGTGGCGTATGTTAGACCTGCCCCCGTCTGGAGAGGCAAGAGCGGAAGGATTTCCCGTTTATGTTTGATGCACTAGGTATTCTGTGGGGCAACTTACTGTGGCAATGCCTGGCGTTTAGTTTGCTCATTTTTCTTCTGTCTCGGTTTGCATACAGTCCCATCGTGAAGATGCTCGACGAGCGTGCAACCCGCATCAGCGATAGCATTCAGCAGGCCGAGCAGATAAAAGCAGACAATGCCGCTGCTGCCAAGCGAGCACAGGAAGTTATCGCAGAGGCCCAGCAGACGACACGCGAGATGCTCGCACAGGCCCAGCAGCAGAGCCAGCGCACCATCTCCGCAGCACAGGCTGAGGCTCGCGATCAGCGTGAGAAGCTGCTGCGCGATGCTCATGCTCAAATCGAGACCGACACGGCGCGCGCCAAAGAAGAGCTTCAACGCGAAGTGGCTCGCCTGGCTATCATGGCTGCCAGCAAAGTAGTCGGTAAGTCGCTGGACACAGATGACCATTATCGTTTGGTAGATGAAGCGTTGGCCGATGCAGAGCGCACACGCGGTAATTTTGGAAAAGGCTAATCTTCGATAGTTGTTAGTTATTGGTTGTTAGTTGTTAGTATCACCCAGGCAAACTAACAACCAATAACTAACAACTAACAACTCGTAACAAGGGGCAATACGTGGCACTTAGAGGGACAGCTGGAAGACGATACGCTCATGCGGTGTTCGATCTGGCGAAAGAGCAGGGAACACTCGACCGATGGCTGAGTGACCTGAAGGTGCTCAACGGCGTCTTCGGGACACAGAACGCGGTATCCAGTCTGGAAGACCCCAAGCTGACTCAAGAGGACCAGCGCCGTATTGTATCGGAGCATCTGCCGAACGATGCCGTTTCTGAACTTGCGACAAATCTACTTCTCCTTCTCGTTCAGAGGGACCGCCTTGCGCTCTTGCCTCGTATCACCGAGCTATATCAGGAACTGTATAACAAAGAGAAAGGCGTGGTGGTTGCGGATGTGACTACCGCAGTACCGCTCGACGCAGAGCACAAGCAGCGAGTCAGCGACCAGCTTTCGAAGATAACAGGTGGCAAAACGGTCGAGCTACGTATGCACGAAGATGCCCGCATTTTGGGCGGCATGATCGCAAGAATAGGCGACGAATTGATAGATGCAAGTGTCGCCACAAGACTCGCCGACCTGAGCGATAGATTATCTTAGCAAATAACTCTAGGAAAATGAAACGCGCAGTACGCCGCCGCGCAAGCAAATAAAAGGAGATCAACATGGCTTTACGAGCAGAAGAAATCAGCTCGATAATTCGTAAAGAGATAGAGAGCTTTGGGCAGCCGGTCCGCTCGGTGAACGTCGGTTCGGTGGTCGAAGTGGGCGACGGAATTGCTCGCGTGCATGGATTGTCGAGCGTAATGTCGTCCGAGCTGGTCGAGTTCGAGAGCGAGACGAGCGAGGGCCGCAGTACCGTCATGGGTATGGCGCTCAACCTCGAAGAAGAGTCGGTTGGTGTGGTTATCCTCGGTCCCTACACGGACATCCAGGAAGGTGATACAGTCCGTACCACAGGCCGAATCGTGGAAGTACCCGTTGGCGACGCCTTGCTTGGCCGTGTGGTAAACGCTCTCGGCCAGCCTATTGACGGCAAAGGCGATCTGCCCGCAGACATTAAGACCCGCCCCATCGAGCGCGTCGCTCCCGGTGTAGTCTTTCGACAGAATGTAGATACGCCAGTGCAGACCGGCATCAAGGCTATCGACTCGATGATCCCGATTGGCCGCGGCCAGCGCGAGCTTGTGATCGGCGACCGCCAGACCGGAAAGACTGCTATCGCACTTGACACAATCATAAACCAGAAGGGCGGCGATATGCTTTGCATCTACGTCGCTATCGGCCAGAAGTCGTCCCAGGTAGCACAGATCGTCGGCATCCTCGAGCAGGCAGGCGCGATGGAGCACACTATTGTAGTGGCCGCCACTGCTGCGGACCCGGCAGCCCTGCAGTTCCTCGCGCCGTTCGCCGGTTGCGCTATGGGTGAGGAGTTTATGGAATCAGGTCGCGACGCTTTGATTGTGTACGACGACCTGAGCAAGCACGCATGGGCCTATCGTCAGATGTCGCTCTTGCTGCGCCGCCCACCGGGGCGTGAGGCATATCCGGGCGACGTATTCTACCTGCACTCGCGCCTGCTCGAACGAGCAGCCCGCTTGAGCGAAGAGCACGGTGGTGGTTCCTTGACGGCGCTACCCTTTATCGAAACGCAGGCTAACGACATCTCGGCCTATATCCCGACCAACGTGATCTCGATCACCGACGGCCAGATATTCCTTGAGCCGGACCTATTTTACGCAGGTATTCGACCCGCCATCAACGTCGGTGTGTCGGTTAGCCGCGTGGGTGGTGACGCTCAAATCAAGGCTTACCGCCAGGTTGCGTGCCGCCTCAAGCTCGATATGGCACAGTTTCGTGAGCTTGCCGCCTTCGCGCAGTTCGGCTCAGACCTAGACAAGGCGACCAAGGCGCAGTTAGACCGTGGCCTTCGCATCCAAGAGGTGCTCAAGCAGCCTCAATACCAGCCGCTGAAGGTGGCTCAACAAGTTTCGGTCATTTATGCAGTAACAAACGGCTACCTGGATGACGTGCCTATAGATAATGTGCGCGAGTGGGAGACACAGTTCCACGATTTCATGAAGAATTCCCGCTCGGAAATCCTGGAGAAGATAACATCCGACAAGCTCATAAGTGACGAAACGACAGAAGTATTGAAGGCGGCTATCACCGACTTCAAGAAAACGGTCAGCTTCCAGTAAGTAGTATAAGGCGTAGGTCGAGTGGAACAGCGCGACCTGCGCCGGAAAGCCTGATATGCCAAGCACAAGAGACATACGCCGTCGCATAAAGTCGGCAAAAAACATATCGCAGATCACCCGCGCCATGGAAATGGTTGCGGCCTCTCGCATGAGGCGCGCACAGCAGGCGGTGGTCGCGGGCCGTCCATATGCTGAAAAGATCGCGTCGGTGATTTTCCACCTCTCCGCTCGTCTCGCCGCGTCGGGTGATGAATTACACCCGTTGTTGCAGACCCGCCCGATCAAGAAAGCCACCGTAGTTATGATTACGGCGGACAAAGGCTTGGCAGGCGCGCTCAACACCAATATCATACGGCGCACGACTCGCTTTATCTTGAATGAGGCCGATGCAGAGGTCAACATAGTAGCGGTTGGCCGCAAGGGGCGCGATTTCATGATTCGCTATAGGCGTCCGCTTATTGCTGAGTTTACGAACCTGGGGGATGCGCCTGGAATAGCCGACATACGCGCTATCGCCAGGATCGCGGCGGACGAGTATATAGCGGGCCGCACCGATGCCGTCTATATCGTCTACACTGACTTCGTAAATACTCTTATTCAGAAGCCGACACTGTACCGCCTGCTGCCTACCGACGTGCGGCTCGAAGGCGAGGAAGGAAGCTTGCCCGGAGATAATCCGGTAGAGCCACCTTCGGATGATCTTGTCGAGTATATATATGAGCCGGGAGAAGCCGAAGTGCTCGCGCAACTTGTTCCGCGCTACATCGAGGTTCGGCTTTATCAGGCTCTATTGGAGCATCTCGCTTCGGAACATAGCGCGCGCATGGTCGCCATGCGTAACGCTACTCAGAGCGCCAAGGACATGATCGAGGACTTGACGCTTGCTTACAATAAACTGCGCCAGGCAAACATCACAAGAGAAATTATAGAGGTTTCAAGTGGGGCTTCGGCGCTCACGGGCTAATGTACAGCAGGGAAATTGGAGAATATCACCGAATGGCACAAGTTTATCACCCAAAGAAGACATCAACAAAACTATTAGAGGGAGCAGTAGCGGGGCTGCTCGGAGGGGCCGTTGTTGCCCTGCTGATGGCGATATGGGATGGCCTGCTCTATGGCAACTGGGTACTTACGCCGACCGCGATTGGCTGGCTGGCAACCGGCACGCCCAGCCAGAGTACCGAGGCGTTCCTTGTAGGTATGCTAATCCACTTCTTACTTTTCGCTTTGATCGGACTTGGCTTTGTCCAGTATCTCCCTCTATTTCGGCGCTTCAAAATCAATCCCATCCTGGGGGGCGCAATTTACGGGGCAGTTATAGGGCTGCTGATATTCTTTATTTTCCTGAACGCCATCAAACCTGACATAATTAGAGCTATCGACAACAAGGCACTTATTGTGGCAAGTGCAGCAGGTGGAGCAGTGATTGGCTGGTGGTTAAGCAGGCCCACAGCTGAGACCGCCCCCAAGGGTTAACACAAGATAGACTAGAGGAGTTTCATAACATGCCAGCAACAGGAAGAATAGTACAAATCACAGGGCCTGTGCTCGATATCGAGTTCCCGCCTAACGAGCTACCGGAAATATATAACGCGATTGAGATTTCTACCGAAGGCACGGCAGTCGCCGAGACGAAGTCCGGCAAAGTAGTGGCCGAAGTTCAGCAGCATCTAGGCAATGACTGGGTTCGCGCAGTCTCGATGTCCAGCACAGACGGCCTGCGCCGTGGGATGCCTGCGGTCGATACCGGAGGGCCTATAACAGTACCCGTTGGACTGGCAGGATTGGGACGTATCTTTGACGTCGTTGGGGAACCGATAGATGACCTCGGCCCCGTTGAGACCACTGAGCGCTACCCTATCCACCGCCCATCACCTTCATTCGAGGAACAGTCTACTGTTGCCGAAGTCTTTGAGACAGGGCTTAAGGTAATCGACCTTATCGCGCCATTCTCGAAGGGTGGGAAGATCGGCGTATTCGGCGGCGCGGGCGTGGGCAAGACAGTAGTAATTACCGAGCTTATCAACAACGTCGCCAAGCAGCACGGTGGTTACTCGGTGTTCTGCGGAGTAGGAGAGCGCACTCGTGAGGGGACCCAACTCTACAAGGAAATGAAGGACGCCGGGGTGCTGGAGAAGACCGTGATGGTCTTCGGCCAGATGAATGAGCCGCCTGGTGCGCGCCTGCGTGTGGGCCTTACCGGACTGACGATGGCCGAGTATTTCCGCGACACCCAGGGCGCTGACCTCCTTGTGTTTATCGACAACATCTTCCGGTTCGTGCAGGCAGGGGCTGAGGTATCTGCATTGCTAGGCCGTATGCCGTCTGCGGTGGGCTATCAGCCGACGCTTGCCACCGAGATGGGCCAGCTTCAAGAGCGCATCACCTCGACCAAGAACGGCTCCATCACCTCCGTGCAGGCCATATACGTCCCTGCCGACGACTACACCGACCCCGCGCCAGCCACCACCTTCGCCCACCTCGACGCGACTATCAAC
>JBDSDS010000275.1:0-3934 GCA_039920445.1 Chloroflexia bacterium | reverse complement strand
TTATATTGCCGTCAGGCCCTACCCAGTGCAGGGCGACATTACTATTCTCAATGAAGTCTCGAAGCTCCTTCTCCTTGCGTCGCAGGTCTGCCTCTGCTTCCTTCTGCTTGGTGATGTCATTGATGGTGATGACTACCCCACTGACGCGACCGTGATCATCGAGGTCGGGCACGCAAGAAGCGGCAAGGTAGCGGATTCCAGCCTCCCCGAAAGGAATTGTTGTCTCGAACGTGACGGTGTGGCCCAGCATAGCGGATTCCAAGTGGGGCCGAATCTGCTCATAGGCGCTCTCGCCTGTAATCTCTGGGACGCGTCTGCCGATGAACTCTTCAGGGCTGCGGCCACGCCAACGGGCATAGGCGGAGTTGACAAAAGTGTAACGTTGGTCGGTATCGAGATAGGCGATCAGGGCGGTTGTGGCATCGGCAATAGCGCGAAGTTGTTTGGCAACCTGCTCAACGTGTTCGTCAATCACATGCTCAGCCATATTCTGCTGTTCGCGGTAAGCGGTTCCCATACTAAAGTCTGCCTTCATGGGGTTTTGCTCTTTTGCCTGAAAGAAGCAAATGGGAGCAAGTATAGGCTGAATAGGCATCCCACGCGCCCACCCCATGTCTTGTCCCACTATAATATGAATTCTCTCTGTTTGTCTGTAGCGCCGGTCCTAATACGGTATGTTCTACCAAATAGTCCTGATTAATTGAGCAGGCGCTCTACATTTTATGTCATGTTGTGATATAATCTCATACAGGTACGCAGATTTTACTGCATTGTTGCAATCATTATACAACAAACCCATTCACCCACTTCGCTCATGCCTTTGCGCTCATATCTCTACAGATTTAGACCCCTCTACGCGCTTTGCGTCCTGGTACTGGCTTCTCTGGCAGGCGGTATGGCTGCCCACGCGGATGAAGTCCAACCCACGGCGCAGGCTTTGGCGACCCCGACTGTCGTCGTGGGAGCGCAGCCGACCGAGGTTCTACCGCCCGAGCCGACTGTAGAGAACCTCCCAACCACCCCCACTACGCTTATACCCACTATCCACGTCCCGCCCACTGAGACGTTCCGTGCCATAGAAATCAGCACTCGGGCTGCCACCTATGTACCGACTTTTGTCCCTACCGCAGTTCCCACCGTAGGCTCTCCTCAGCCTACTATAGACCCTGATCCCCTGGCTACGGCGACTGCCGATTGGGGTATCCCTCCCGCGCTAACGACTGAGCCGACCGCTACGCCTACCGCTATGTTTGTAGACGAGATTACGCCTCTTCCATTCTCGACTGATACCTCTACCTCTATAGTCACTGTCACCTCTACCTCCACAGTCTCCACAGTCACAGAAACGACCACGCCAACAATTATCCTTAGCCCAACAGGTACTCCTGGTTGGCTACCACCCGGCCTGGAATGTAATCTGCTACAGTCCGAGATCGCCGTAAGACTCGATGTGCCTTATATTCATCAAGTAATGGATATAGGCGTGGGAGACGGGAATTGGGCGTGCGGTCCAACCAGTATAGCGATGATACTCGCGTATTATGGGAAACTCGCCCCGTGGCAGGAATACATAGCCCAGGAGGCCGCTAACTACAGGGCCACGACTACCTCTATAGCCAGGACCACTTCAATCGCTACCGTCTCGGTACTCACCTCGACCCCGACCGCTCCTAAGCTCGCCAACACGTCAACGCCTACAGTAAAAAGAACAGGTACTGTTCGCCCGGCTCGAACGGTAAGTGCCAAAACTACAACTGCCAAAACTACAACTGCCAAAACCACAGCTACGACGGCTAGGCGTAGCGACCTCGGGTTTGGGCAATATGTGACAAATGCCTATTCAAATAACGGCTATATATATAACTCCACGGCACAGGACCCACGTGGCGCTCAAGTGGCTGGGCTTTACGGGACGATCTGTCCGACAGGGTTCGCCGATTGGTCGCGGATGCGCTTCGTGCTGGAGCAGCATGGGCTGAGCAGCAGGCATATTTCCGCTACCTGGGACAGCGTGGTGGATGCGCTCAAGCGTGGGCATCCCGTTGTCATAGGCGCCGATCTGACCCCCGTGGGGCATATTCTGGTAGCAATAGGCTACACCGAGAACGGACAGCTAATCGTAAACGACCCCTATGGCAACCGCTTTGCCCCAGGCTATGGTGGCACAAGGGGCGAGGGCCTGCTTTACCCCTGGAACTGCTCCAGGGTCCGTAACGCGCTGGAGGTGATTGGTGAATATCCGCCTGCGCCCCGGCCCGCACAATCAGGCAGGGGTGGAGACACGGGTCCGTCTCTACGCACACTCAGCCCGGCAGAGGCCCCCGCTTCCTACGGCGGCAGAACTTATTACAGGGCCGATGACCGCGAACCGGCTGTGCCGCTACGGGCTTCCGCCCCCCTGGTGTCTACCCCATCTACAGCGAAAAGCAACAGTGTCCCTACTGCTAAGCCCCCCGCCAGGTCCGCACTTATTGTGACTGGTGTAGCGGTGGTGTCTGCGGCAACTGGTGACAAACCTGATGGGAGTGGGGGAAATACTTTCGGGTGGGGTCTATTCTCGATGCTCAGCGTGGCAGTTGCCGTGGTCGGCGTGCGCGGCTTCAGGAAGACACGTAGAGCAGTTGTAGAGGCCGCCGAATCAACACCTGGAGACCCAAGCAGTGCTGTCCTGCTAGAGAATGAAAAGCGTCGCCATGCAGACGCAAATGACACGCTCCAACGGCAGGATATTGTTGCCGCGTCAAATGTGGAGTCAGTGAAACAAGCAGCCGGGCACGCCGTTACCAAGCCCAAGCGCCCTCTTAGGACAACCCCGTCTGATGGCTTACAGATCGTTTTGCGGCGCACGCTGCCTGTGGTTCTACCCTTACTCTTTTTGGGTGTGAAACTCTACCAGGTATCAAAGGGGCAAGAAGACGCCCGAACACGAGTTACAGATGAGACCAAGCAATTTATGATCCGTAATTTGTAATTTGTAATCCCTTGTAACGTATAGGGGCAACATGGTCTAGGTGGTGGCTGTCACTACGCTCTCCTCGTGTATCTCATGAGCAGCCCGCAACCCCGACTCGATTGCCCCCTGTATCCAGGCATGGCAGAGCGAGGTATGCTCGCCCGCAAAGTGGATGCGCCCTTCAGGAGCAACGATGTGGTCGTGCAAGAGCGTCTGCTGGCCTGGGTCGAACAAGGCGAATGCCCCGCCCGCGAATTCGTCGTCGTGCCACATCTTTGAAGTTCCGGCCTCGAACTCATCGGTAATCTGCGGGTGGATACAGGACAGGTTCTCGACGGCCTGTGAGATACGCTCATCGGCTGACAAAGAGCCCCAGCGCTGTGCGTCCTCAGACCATGTATAACTTGCCAGCAGCACGCCTCGTCCGGTATCGCGCCCATGATCGGGGTAATAGACGGTACGAATAGGCAGGTCGGTCATTGTACCGCCGCCGAATATACCTTCATCTTCCTCCCAGAAGCGCCTTCGGCACTGTAACAATATCTTGGCCGAAGCATCATAGTGCAGTTGGCGAATTGCGCGCTGTTTACCGCGCGAGAAGGGCTTAAGGGTCTCCACGTGGCGCAGCACCGCAAACGGCACAGTGATGATAGCGTTATCCGCCGTCTGGGAGAAGCGGCCCGCCCTCGTGCGGTAATGTATCGTGACTTGCTCGGGCGACTGGTCGATGGCGATCATCTTGGCCCCAAAGCGGATATGGTCCTTCAGCGCGGGCAGAAAGGCTCTCGGCAGGTTGTCCATGCCTCCGTCGATCTCAACCATGTCTGTGTAGTAGTTGCCCACCTCCTCGCGCAGCAGCTCCAGGAAAGACGAATTCATAAGGGCTTCCTGGTTGGCGAGCAGGCCGAACCGCTCTATAGCGCCCTCGGACCAGTTAAGCGTCTCCAGGAACTCACGGGTAGAATAGTGATCGTACTCGGC
>JBDSDS010000274.1:0-3870 GCA_039920445.1 Chloroflexia bacterium | reverse complement strand
ACTTATTTTACTTCGCGCCCTTGACATGCTTATCGATGAACGCCAGAAATTGGGACGCAACCCCGCCGCGCCAGGCAGAATCGCTGAAGAGGTGGTTCTCGCCTCTAAGGGGCACGAAAGTAACGTCGATGGCGGCGTCCTTCATCAGCGCGGCGCTCCTCTCTGACCATGAGAATGGCGTATTGGTATCGCCCGTTCCATGGAAAAGCAGCACCGGCCCCTTAGTCGCTGCCTCTTTGAAGTGAGGACCAACCGAGATATTCCGGTAGAAGTCAGGGTTATCCTCCGGCCAGCCGTGGCGCTCAAGGATGCGTAGGGCCTGGTCGGTACGCGGGCGGGTCCACCTGTTGAAATTATCGGCAAAATCGGGCGATGTGGGCGCAAACAGCACGAACGCCTTTATATCGGGCTGCCTTTGAGCGACCAGCGCCATCATGCTAAGTTGCCCTCCGTTTGAGTGTCCCCAGAAGCCTATGCGCGTTTTGTCGAGGTACGCCAAATTGGAGCGTTTCACTGTGTCTACCGCGTTCAGCGCATCGTCGGCCCAGCCGTAGGCGGTGAGGTTCTCGGAGGCATTCTCATCGACATCAGAGCCTGCGTAGTTGCGGAAATCGGGGTGGATAGCCACATAACCGTTCGAGGCGACGAAGGGTGACTCTCTGCGCGAGTCCATGCCGCTCGTGTAGTCTTCGATAGGTATGAAGCCGTGGTTCATTATCATCACAGGGAATGGGCCATCACCCGGCGGTACGAACATCTGGCCTGTGATAAGCAGGTTGCCACTCCGATAAGTAATAGCAGACTGCGTATAAGCAGCTGTTCGGGCAACGGTTCGCACGATACGCAGATCGCTCCCGGCGCGCTTCATCTGCTGAAGAGCATCTATAGAGACCGGATAAGGCGAGGGCGCGGGAGGCGCGGCGCTGCCGTAGAGCCTTTTATAGAACTCGCCGCCCAGCAGCCCCAGTTGAATCTCGTTGGGCGTCCCCTTAGCCTCAGGGTGGTATTCGAGACGGTTCCGCTCGAAGTACTGCACCTGGTATATCTTTCCGTCGGTCTGGCTCTTCTCGCTGAACGCCTCAGAGATTGGGTAGCCGAAGACCGGAAGCCCGCCACGGACCTGCCAGTATGAGAGGAAAGGCTCACGCAGCGAATGCCCGGTCTGCGGGAAGAAAGCGCCTATCGAAGATGCGCCGATTTTGCGGAACGACGCATCATTTCTGCCTGCGACTAGCTGAGTGCCTAGAAGACTAAGCAAGACCTCGTTCTGTGTGTCGCGGAACTGCTGATGCCACTCAAGACGCGCTCGCTCTGTGTATTGCACCGTGCGGCCATCTTCCAACAATTCATCCGTGATTGGATAGCCGAGTTGAGCGACCCCACCATGCGACTGCCAGTACCCCAGGAATATGCCGTGCATGCACTTGCCGGTCGCCTCAAAGCACTTCTCGCCGCCACTCAACCTGACTGTTGAACGGGGCGTGGCCGCCACATTAGCAGCATCCGCGTGAGGTATAGCAGACGCAACCTGCAAGAGGAGGAAGGTTGCTATCAGGGAGGCGGTGACAGACAAAGATCGTCGTGGCATTTTTGGACTCCTAAACTTAGCGTAATTGAGGGAATCAAGAAACTTCTACTTACAGTACGCGATAGGAAACAGGAATGACGCCAGTTGGCGTCCCGAATTGCTGTTATCAGAAAAGCGCCGATCAAACGTAACGGTAAAATCCGTCTGACCTGAGCCTCTAAAGTGGTGCGCGAGAAGGGACTCGAACCCCCACGCCCTTGCGGGCACCAGCTCCTAAGGCTGGCGCGTCTGCCATTTCGCCACTCGCGCATGAATACGAAGATCGGGAGCCGACGGTCAGATTCGAACTGACGGCCTGCTGTTTACGAAACAGCTGCTCTACCACTGAGCTACGTCGGCGCAACCTAAATTATAAGGCTGCCAGGCGGCTCCTGTCAAGCGTAAAATTGCCTCCAAGTGTGTCACACAGGTAGCGTGACCGACAAAAAGAGAGGCTGGGCTGAGCCTCTCTTCTTAGTAATCAGTTCCGGCCTCCGGCCTGCAAAGCGTATCGATCTAGGCTTCGGGCGGTGTCTCTGATTCCATCTCGATATACAGTATGCTCTGCCACGGTATCACGAAGTCGTAAGTCTTGGGCAGCGCCCCGCTATCATCGGCATGTGAGACAGCGCGGACATATTGGGGGTCGAACGTCAAATCTCCCTGTATCCAGGAGATGCGTTCTTCATAACCGGGGCTGGAGCCGGTCTCGTTGCGGAGCCTGCGCGCGGCTCTATAGTAGATCTTCCCTGTTGGCATTTCGGCCTCCCTTGCAAAATAGAAAGTAAGCGGTAGTTGTTGACCTCACAAGCAGATGATTGTGCATCTTCGTTGTGAGTGAGAAACAGTCTGGCGCCCATTACAGACCGAGCTCCGAGGATATACCTTGCAATGCGCGTACCACGAACTCAACATGCTCTTCAAGCGGCCTGCCCAGTTCCTCAGCGCCCTGCACTATATCTTCACGACTGACAGCGCGCGCAAAGCCCTTATCTTTCATCTTCTTGAGGACTGAGCGGGCGTCAACTTCAGCCAGACTCCGTCCAGGCTTTACAAGAGCCGTTGCGACAATCAGGCCGCACAACTCGTCGCAGGCAAAAAGCGCGCGGTCTTGCGGCTCGGTACGCTCTATACCAGTATACGTAGCATGAGACAAAATGGATCTCGTAAAATCGCTCGGCCACCCCATTTCGAGCAGCATTTCACACCCCTTAGTTGGGTGCTCGTCCGCAGTCGGGTGTATCTCCCAGTCCCAGTCATGTATCAGGCCCAGCGCGCCCCAGTACTCCTCATCCGCCCCATAATGTCGGGCATAAGCGCGCATCGCCCCCTCTACTGAGAGCATATGCTTGCGTAGTCCTTCACTCTGGACGTTCTGCTCCACCAACACCCAAGCGTCATCCCTCGTTTTTCCGCCCAAACTATCTATATTCGTGGCCAATCTATGTATCCTCCTACCCTTCGGGAACTATGAGTTTTGAGTTATGAATTTTGAATTACTACGGAACCGCGTCAGAATGCCAGTTCACTTGCTATGACCGCAAGAATAATATAGCGTTCATCATAATGACCGCGCACAAATCAGGTAAATCAGGTAAAGCACGCGCTAATCCCTCTATCTTGATCCTGGCGTTCACCCATTTTACCCTTGTGAGCACAACGTCGGCAAGGAACAACAAAGCACAACCACTATCGTGAGACTGCTTGAGAAGATGCGCTATTCTGCTCAAATGCGTTATCCTATATCTGATCCGCGGAACGCGCGTCAGATGTTTTCTACCACCATTCTTCTGACCCCCCATCATCTCGACTGGATAAATTGGAGTACGCTTTTTGTCACCCAGGAAGAATGTCGACAATAGAATAGTCAGGCAACTAACGCTTTGCGGGGGCATCCTCATTCTTGGGTACATAGGCATGTTTTGCCTGATGCAGGCCCCTGCTTTCTGGTATAGCCTGCGCCCCGACCCCGTACGGAGTCTAATCCCTGAGATATTCGGACCTATTAACGCACTCTTTCCACAAAGATGGGTAACACTTGATCGCACGCACAAGTTTGCGCTCATAGCAGTCCCGATCTACCTGGCGGTCGTTGTCCTGATCACGGGCCCTTTGCTGTACCTGTTGCGGGCTATGTCCAAATCTGGTTTGTCGATATACTCACACAGGAAAACCCTCCTAAGGAGGATTTTCGGCTTCACTCTAGGTATCATGTTTATCCTGCTTTTCCAACGCGGATTGCTATCCACCGATATTTACAACTATGAGTGGTACTCACGTATATGGGTTGAATATGGGCAGTC
>JBDSDS010000273.1:0-10267 GCA_039920445.1 Chloroflexia bacterium | reverse complement strand
GTGTCTACGCGTGGGACCTCGACCTTGACGCGCTGATGAAAGTGATGCCGGAGCGTGTTTTGTACAATCCGGTCAGCCCCTACCAGCCTGTGCGCCAGGATATGGCCTTTGTGCTTGAAGAGAGCGTCCCTGGTGCTGTCGTGGCTGCGGCCATCAGGAAAGCAGGCGGCAAGGAAGTCACCGATGTTACCCTGTTCGACATTTACAAGGGCAAGCCTATTCCCGAAGGAAAACGCAGCCTCGCCTTCGCGGTTACTTTCAGTTCTCCTGAAAAGCCTCTAACCGAAGAAGAAGTAGCCCGCCTCCGCAAGCGAATAGCAGGTGCGCTAAACCGAGAGCTACAGGCCGAAATGAGAACCTAGCGGAAATACGAATTACAACGGAACCGCCAAGACGCCAAGATGTTTATTGTTTGGACCACAAATTGTTTGTCTTCTCTCTAATTCGTAATTCGTAATTCCGTTTCACCGCTACGCCTTCGGTTCCGCTTCCTCGCTCAGATAGATTACCTCTATCTTCTCCTTATTAACTATCACCAGGTTGCGCTGCCACGAGATATTCGGGCGCGTAACCAGGTATATAGAGGCATCTGTTATCGGCACAAACAACATGTCGAGGCGGTCCAGCAGGCTCTGAAGCGTTACACCCTCATTCAGATAACACTGGCCCCTGATCACAAACGTGTCGGTCAGGGCATAGCAGGGAAATGGAGTTTTCTGAACATAAAACTCGCGGCCTATAGGAATACCGCGCTGCATCTCGTCCGGCTTTGAAGGCGCGGTGGGCGTCTCCGGCGAAGACGCGAAATGTATATGTGACTTGCCGACAGAGATTGCTGTATCGAACCTCTTCGGTTGAGACGTCTGGTCAAGCGGTGCGACAATAGCGCCCTGCACCGACAGGTAATTGACATCCCTGCGATTCATCTGGTCGCTCATGCGCTTGAAAGGGCCGGAAATGTCCCCTTGTATATAGAAGCGCGCACTATAAATCTCGATGCCATGTACGTGAAATGCTGAAGGCGTATATGAAAAATCGTCCATCTCTAGGAGTGGCCCCCTTTTGTCAATACAAGTCGAACGTTCGATAAAACCTCATGAGGGGTTAGCCTCCGATCATTTCCAATAAACGTTCTGGCAGTAATCGTTAGTGTTATAATAATGAACATCGGAAGGCAACATACACATGAGGTAGCCACGCCTATGCACAGTATGCTCACCTCGAAACCGTTACACTTTAGCTGCATATTACCACAGAAAGAAACGAGGGGCTAGAGTACTTGGAACCTACGAAGAAAAGCGCAGAAACCGAAAATCCAAAATCCAAAATCCAAAATCCAAAATCCTACGTCCGCCTCAACAGCGACGAGAACCCTTACGGCTGCTCACTAAACGTACAGGATATCCTCGGCTCGTCCGACCTGTATCATCTGCCCCCCGACCCTGTCTGCGGCGACCTGCGAGCAGCCCTTAGCGACTACACAGGCTTCTCATCCGACCGTATCGTGGTCGGCTCAGGCACCACCGAGCTTACCGAGCGTATGTTTCACGCCTTCCTCGATGCGGGCGACGCCCTCGTCACTTGCCCGCCTTCTTTACCACATCATAGCCCCTCTGCCTCAAGGGCACGTGTCACTCTTGTGCAGGTGCCCCGCACCGAAAGCTTTGAGGTAGATCGCGACGCGGTAATCACCGCCATGCGACGTCAGACAAACATCAAAATGGTGGTCTTATCCTCACCCAACAATCCTACCGGCAACGGCACTCCCCACACTACAGTCGCCCACTTGCTCCATACAGGCATCTGGGTAGTGGTCGATGAGACCTACTTTGAGTTCTCCGACCGGACCGTAGCGCCCCTTGTCGCAGAGTTTGACAACCTGGTGGTGCTCAGGTCGTTCGGACCGTGGGCGGGGCTTCACGGCCTCCCGCTCGGCTATGCCCTCTGCTCGACGCGCGCCGCTGCCCGCCTGCAAAGACTAGCCCCGCCCGGAGGCGTCAACCGGGCAGCCCAATTGGCTGGCCTGGCTTCGCTCCACGACCACGAGAGCCTCATGCAGCGTGTCCGGCGTATTCGCCTGGAGCGTGGCCGACTCTACCGCCAGTTGCGTAAGCTTAACCTTCTTCAGCCACTCCCCTCAGCCGCGCCCTTCTTGCTGTGCAACATGACACGAGGTACAGCCCAAAAAGTACAACGCTACCTGCAAGACGAAGGCATACTGGTGAAGGCTATAAGTGACAGGTGGCTCTCGAACCATATGCGTATCGGCGTCGGCAAGCCGGAAGACACAAACGCCCTTATCACCGCCCTGAAGAGCCTTGCCGCCCAGCCCTATTTATAAAGAACTCTAGTGAGCACATTTTGCCCTCTGCTCATCAGACAGACGCATGTTATCGCCCGGTAAGCCAATGATTCCAGGCGATACAGAACCAATATGGATATTTAGCGCATACATACTTGCAGGCCTCGTCGGCTATGGGGGCTACCGCGCAAAGGCGCTCTCAGCAAGCGGGGCTGTCGCTGCCTGTGTGATAGGCGGTATTATCTTCGGATTTGGTGGGCTCCCCTGGGCATTCGTACTGATTGCATTCTTTGCCTCTTCCAGCCTCCTCTCCTTCTTCAAGACATCAGATAGTAGGAAGATACGAGCATCCGAAACGTTCGAGAAGGGTGGTAGGCGTGACGCAGCGCAGGTACTTGCCAACGGAAGCGTAGCAACCGTACTTGCCGCTTTATCCATCCTAATGGGTGGCGCGACTCTTCCATATCTATTCGCCGGGTTCGTAGGCGCGCTTGCCGCAGCCACCGCCGACACCTGGGCTACCGAGATAGGTGTACTGAGCAAGGCGCGCCCACGAATGCTGACCTCCTGGAAGATGGTAAACGCTGGCACGTCTGGTGCTGTAACCTTAACAGGTATAGGAGCGGCATTCGCCGGCGCCATGTTCCTCGGCATCGTTGGCGCGGCAGCCGTCTTGCTTCAAGGAGAGATAACACATAGTGGGCAGGCGTTGGTACTGGCAGCCCTGGCCGGAGGGATGGGAGGTTCGATGCTGGACAGTCTGCTAGGAGCGACGTTACAGGCGAGCTACAGGTGCCCACAATGTGAAAAAGCCACGGAAAGTCGCATACATAGCTGTGGCGCCACGGCGCAACTGATGAAAGGGATCCCAATTATCAATAATGACGTAGTTAATTTTGCGGCAACACTTACAGGCGCACTGCTTGGGGCGCTTGTCTATTCGGCGGCTCTTAGTTCTGCGCTCTAGCGCGAGTTCTTCCTAGCCAATCTAACATCAAGGAGTAATCATGGATGAGATAAGCAAAGAGAAAGCAGACACAGAGCGATCCGCTGAAGAGATCGCATGGGACGAAGAATTCGCGGATACAAAAGAAAGCAACGACTTCGCCACAACCGTGAGCGATCTGCTAGCCCTTGCAATCAAAATCCCCATGGCAATCGTCCAGATGCCAATCAATTTGCTCCCACACGATACGCGACGTCATGCGCGGTCGGCAGTTCGTGAAGGATTCCTGGCTGCGCGGTCGCTGGTAGGCGCAATTGGTGATGGTATAGAGAGCATACTCTCCGACCCATCAGACTCAGCTACTCCTGTAAGCGGTCCTCCCGGCACGTGGGGAACCGCACGCCACGCAGGGGGTCCCAAGCAATCGAAGGCTGACGGGAGCGCTGAGGCCGGTCCCGGCAAAGTCAAACGAATAGAGATTGAAGACGAAGAGGCTCCGCCGGGGGAAGGGCGAGGCCTCAGAGCAGATATAGATTACTAGGCTGTGCGGGCAGGAGGACGCGGGTTGTAGCTCGCCGACTCGAGTAGCTCGCCCTGTGAATGCGCGTCAATCTGGATAGGGGGTGGCATATTGAGCAAGCCCTCCATCGCGTGGAACTCATACATCCGCATCAGGGCGCGGTCTGCGCCACTCATGTGCTGGTAAAGCGCCTCGGTGAGGCCCTTGCGGATATCTGGCGGGAAGAGCTTGGCGAACTTGTTGCTCTCTATAGCGATAAACAGCTTGTAAAGGTCGAGCAGCGCGGTTGGATCCATCGACAGGTCGGTGTCGGTGAGACGCACCTTGCCGACGTGCATTCTCACCTTGAGATCGTTCTCCCTTGCAAAGCGATTCATCTCGTACTCAAACTCCATAGCCTTGCGCGAGTAGCCGTACATCACTAACTTCAGGTAGATAGCCTCTACCGTATACTTGAACAGCTCGGTCACACGCTGCTTGTTCGGCGGTACTGCCTGGATCAGCCCCAGCTTAGAAAGGCCGTACAGAAGCTTGGCTGTATCGAACTGGGTGCGCTGGCGCTTGCGAGCAATAGTAGCCACATCGCTAACGCCGTCGATAAGCAACAGCACCTCCCTGGCCTCGTCAGACAAGGGTCCAGTCACAGGGCGCGGCAGGCGTCGGAACGCCATAAGCACCGAGGGAATTACGGGCGAAATTGCGATCCACTCGTCAACGCGCCTTGTACCTTCGATGATCAGCTTTTCCGCGCTTACCGAGACGGGGATGCCATCGGTCTTGACCATCACATCACCCTGGAAGGTGAAGCGGCAGTTTCGCCAGAGGAAGAGAGTATATATAGTCGCTTCCATCATCTGCTCTTCGCACCATGAAAGCTCTTCATGGGTTACAAGACGGTAACGCAAGAGAAGATGCGAAGCGTCCATCGGACCAGTCGCGCCTTTTTCCATTCCAGGAGCAACGAACGTCTCCAGCCCTTCGATGTCGCCCAGTTCAGGGTCGGTCATCAAGTTATTCTGAGGAGCAAGTTCGCCGGTGGTATGACCTGTTGGGGGGCGTTTGAAACCGTTGCCCTTAGCGCCTGCGCTAATTGAGTCGGGCGGGGCGTGTTCCTCATCCTGAAGATTCAGAAGCAGACGCCACTCAGGGCCGACAGTTTCTTCAAGCTGTTTGGCAGTCAGCCTGCCCGCCTGGAGCAAAAGATCGACAACGTTGGGTAATCTGGTAGCAGCAGCAATATAGGTAATGCGACCCTGCTCATAGCAGATATTACGCGTATTCCAGCCCTGGATTAGAGTGAGGGTGCCTGACTTCTGCGTAAACGACAGGGTCTGTAGCAAATCGGACAGGCTGAAGCAGCCTATACGGCCCTGTAAGTCGAAATCGTCTTTCTCATGTGATTCCATCAATAGTCCTGCCCAGCGCCTGCGACCCGGCAAAGCGACCGAAGCGAGACGAAACTGGTTGTGATAAGAAACATAGTATCCAGGTAATGCCCAGTGGCATACTCTTTCTATGTTTATCCTACCAATTTGGGCATGTCAATGTAACGGGAAAATGGTCCTAACTGGGCATAGCCTAATGGTTATCAGGTCCTAATTCTATAGTGTAAACTCCAGACGTGGCTTGCCTGATGTCTTATTGAGAAGATTAGCCGTATAGCCAAACAGGAGTGACACCGGTCGAAATTGGGGCGTCGTAGGTAGTAGGACAATAGGGGTACTTTGAATGAAGCCTTTTTAGGACCATAAGGCTATATGCAAGAATCGGCGGTTGCCGTAAGATGAGGGGGATAAGAATATAGAGAGACAAAAACTGCTCCTCCTGGTCCGAGGCCTTGCAAAAGGCCTCTTTTCTTTTTAACTTTCGTTCCCTGTAATGAACTACCACTCTTCACAATAACAAAGTAGGCATCGAAGCAACTAAACTTCGATGCCTACTTTGTTATGGTACGCCCGGAGGGACTCGAACCCCCGCACCTGGCTTCGGAGGCCAGCGCTCTATCCGACTGAGCTACGGGCGCCGGTACCGAATTATAGACGACACTGCATGGGAGATTCAAGCCCTCACTGGTAACAGGAGTGGCTAAGAGAGCAGAGACACAACGTAACGCCGCCGTCCCAGCGGCAATCGCCCAAACATCACCCTTGCCAGCGAGACGCTGGCGCTACACCCTATAAATCTGCTCTCTTAGCCACTCCCCTGGTAACTTGCTGTCTAACGCTTGCTCTCCCGCACGTCTATGGTCTCAAATCCAATACTGATCTGACGGTGATCAGGGTCCCCTTGATGCACAAAGGCAGGGCTATCGCTCCCTTCCGGCACGACAAAGCGTACCAATTGAGGAGCGCTCGCCCACGTCACGTCCGATGTGCTGTAGCTGTGTAATGCTCCATCCCCAGGCACTTCTACCTCCAGCACTTTGCTGTCGCCCACCCATACCTGGAGGTGACGCGGAGTATTGAAGCTGGTAGCTCGCACAATGAGAGAAGCTGTGAACGGGTCTTGCAGCGACTGTTGTTTAGCCTCTTGTGTATTCGACCCTTCACGCTTGTCCACCCGAATCGGATTACTCGACGCAGGCTGGGGGCTAAATAGGCACATGTCGGCCTCCTTACCATTTATCCATCTGAAGGGCTTGCCCTGACTCTCCTCTAGAGAGTGCCAGCCATCACCAAGTTGTAAGAGGACGCTGGTCAGACCCTGGGATGTATTTACTTTGTAAGCGGTAGCTACCTCATCATCCGCGATAGGCGCGCCTAGCCTACTCGCCAGGTCTTGCAGGGTAGAAAGCTCACCTTCTGGGACCGGCGACAACGCGTCGCTCTCTCCGAACGCTTCCTTATATACTAAGATAAATCCAAAACCATTTGCAGCCAACAACCCAGGTGACAGCTTCGTGGCAGTAGTCGGAGAGATGATGTCATTTATCTCTATGTCCGGGTAACTCCTGAAGACCTTAAGAGGAGAGCATGTCTGTATGTAAGGGTCAAGTGTGATACGCGACAAATAGGCACTAGTAATCGGGCGACCATGTGTGGTTTGGTAATACATCTGTCGCGCTTCGATGCGCCCGTGATGGGTCATCGGCAACTCAAGCACGGCACCGGGAGCAAGGTCGCTCTTAAGCACAGCCACGCTCAAAGGGATTGGCATTGGATCGACATATCTGGTATGCAACGGCATCTCCAACAATAACAATGCCCCCAAGCCAGCAAGCAGAACGCCACGCCTATTGACCTTACCCAACGCAATTATGCCACCACTCGCCAGCGCCCCCAACGAAATATAGGTTAAAAAGATGAATCTCTCAGGAGCACGTACCAGGCTCACAGGGGGCAAGGCCTGAAGTAACTGGAAGGGCATGGGCACTCGTACCCCGCCAACATTTTGCTGCCCATTCACCTGCAATATCGGCCCCAGAGCTAAGAGCGCGCCGGTTAGACCAAGGGTTACCCACAGCCAGGTGACCGCCTGCCGTCGCCCGACCCACACCGCTAGCATTGTAAGCCCCAATGTGACCAAGCTGAGATACGTGAAGTCAGGTACATTATTACCGAGAGCTTCACGCCACGGTGCGTGCTCACCTAACAGCCAATGGTCCCGGTTGGGGAGTATAAAGCTAACCAGATCAGCGGAATGAGATACAGCACGTGCATCATCGAGACCCGACTTGACCAACACCTGCCCTCTCTGCGCGCTCTGCCAGGCCCCAAGCAGATACGGGGCCAATAGCAGAATAGCTGTGCCTCCCGACCAAGCCGCCACGTGGGCAACGTGCTTCCCCCAAACCACCAATTGTGCCTTCAAGCCGCCATGTGAGCCTGAAAGCAAGGCCCACATCAAGTGGATGGCAAAGAAGACAAGCAGTAGCACCTCAAAATAGCCCACTGTGAGAAGAGCCAAGCTGAAGAATATGCCAACTACTATAGCGTCACTGCGTTTGCGGCTCGACCATGCCCGTAAGTAGAACTCGATAGCAAGGAGGAACCACTGCAAGTTGACAATGTTGATCTGTCCCCGAAGCATCCATAGCGATAATGGATTGAAACCAATAATTAGCCCACCCAACAAGGCTACGCGGTAATCATCCCGTAGATAGAGCACCAATCGAAAACCTGCATACCCTGAGAGTGTCAATCCGAGGAGGGCTGTGAAATTGTAGGCTGCGACTGGCCCAAATCCGAGGCTGATCGGCAAAGAAATAATGCCCGATGGTAGATTTAGCGCATGGAAATAGAGGTCCGTGCCGCCAGGGTAGAGCAGGTGACGGGTCTCGAAGGGGTTGGCATACAGGTCAAGCAGGGAGAATTTGACCCACCAGGCATTCCAGATGTTCTGCGCCCTGTCCGTGTATAGCTCACCAAGTGCGCTTGTGGAACAGCTCAGGACCACAGGCCATGTGGCTACGACACTCAACAGCGTATATAAGCCTAGGACAATCAGGTGCTTTGTCCTGGCTCTCACCCCTTTAGAAATGGCCCGCCACAATAACAGAGCTTTGCTGATCCTCTAAGACCTCTATCTTTAGACGATGTTGGATGACCTTCACATACTGGCTACAAATTACAGAACGAAGTATATGTTTCGTGCTTCAATGTGTCAAGAGCATGAATCGCGGTAAGTGTTCAGGACGATTGCATCTAAATTGATCCAATCTTAAGGTGATGCCGATATGGAGCCAATCCAGCAGAAATCGAGGCATATTTTCGCTTGGTTACATCGTTTCAGCAATTTAGATGCAATCGCCCTGAAACCATACGGGCGAGCAGGCACGTACCTTGCAAAGAAGGAACAGAGCCTACCACGTCAAAGCACGACACCCCCGGAGGATAGCATGTGCACACCTAAAGACCCTAACCGCCCAGCCGTCAAGAAAGTCACACGAAACATAACGAAGTCTGTGCCCCTCGATACTAAAGTAAAGCAGATAGCCACCAACATGTGGATACGCGTCAGCAAACTGCAAACATGTTGCGGCCATCCAGGCCAGGCTGGCTGCTGAAAGTAGCCTCATAAGATGCCTCGTGCAGGCATCAACCCAACAACAAGTGAGCGTGGATCATTTTCTTGACACTGCATTTCCAGTGCTGTATAATGATTTGCGGTCTTAGAGGAAGCCTCTTTTAAGATTAGGCAGTTTGCAGACACGTACCTGAACAATATAAAGCGCAAGGCTCGGTATGCCGACGTAGCTCAGTGGTAGAGCAGCTGTTTTGTAAACAGCTGGCCGGGGGTTCGAATCCCTTCGTCGGCTCCATGGGCAGATGCCGGAGCGGTCAATCGGAACTGGCTGTAAACCAGTCGGGCTACGCCCTACGGAGGTTCGAATCCTTCTCTGCCCACCGGTACAGTTGCTCTCCCATGAGCGTTGGTATATATCGAGCATAAGTTGCGCCCATGCCCACGTAGCTCAGTCGGTAGAGCACATTCTTGGTAAGAATGAGGTCATCAGTTCGAATCTGATCGTGGGCTCCGGGTTATTACTGCAAAACACTACACCTGATAAAATAGAGGAAGACGCAAGTTTATCCATATGACATCTCATGTCGAGATGTCGTAGGCCATATACCACCCTTAGGAGGAACATAAGTTGGCAAAAGAGAAATTTCAGAGGACAAAGCCGCACGTCAACGTAGGCACAATCGGCCACGTAGACCACGGCAAGACAACCCTGACTGCCGCTATCACCAAGGTGATGGGCCTCCAGGGTCAGGCCAAGTTCGTGGCCTACGCCGATATTGACAACGCCCCCGAAGAGCGCGAGCGCGGTATCACTATCGCTATCCGCCACGTTGAGTACCAGACCGATGCTCGTCACTACGCTCACGTAGACTGCCCCGGCCACGCCGACTACATCAAGAACATGATCACCGGCGCTGCCCAGATGGACGGCGCGATCCTGGTCGTGTCGGCCCCCGACGGCCCCATGCCCCAGACAAGGGAGCACATCCTTCTGGCCCGCCAGGTGCAGGTTCCCGCCATCGTAGTCTTCCTCAACAAGGTTGACATGATGGACGACGAGGAACTTCTTGAGCTGGTTGAGCTGGAAATCCGTGAGGCTCTCGATAAGCAAGGGTTCCCCGGCGATGATACTATCATCGTCCGCGGCTCCGCGCTCAAGGCGCTCGAGTCCACTTCCACAGACCCCAACGCCCCAGAGTACGCACCAATACGCGAGCTGATGAACGCTGTCGATAACTACATCCCGACCCCTGAGCGCGCCGTTGACCAGCCGTTCCTCATGCCGGTTGAAGACGTATTCGGCATCAAGGGTCGCGGTACTGTCGTCACAGGCCGCATCGAGCAGGGCAAGGTCCGCGTCGGCGAGACCATCGAGATCATCGGTATGAACGATGAAGTACGCAGCACAGTCGTGACAGGCGTCGAAATGTTCCAGAAGACACTCGACGAAGGTTTGGCGGGCGATAACGTCGGCTGCCTCCTGCGCGGCATCGAGCGCACCGACATCGAGCGCGGCCAGGTACTGGCAACGCCC
>JBDSDS010000272.1:0-4582 GCA_039920445.1 Chloroflexia bacterium | reverse complement strand
GCGTTAGAAAGCCGCGCCCCGCGCCCCAGAAGCCAACCCCGATCTGCATCCCCTTGCGAGGCGACTCGAAAGGCGTGTGTACTTTGTCTTTGCCTTGTTTCAATAGGTCCATACAGATCAGCCAGTTATCCAGGGCCACAACTGTCGTCAAAACCAGGTGGTAAGCGCGACCACGATTGCGCTCAAAGGCGTTCCACACATCAGGGATCTTCCACTCCAGATCCATGGCGGGCAAAGTACTCTCAGGCACGTGCATGATGAGGCTCTTACCTGTAGGGTTTAGGAACCGGGTATGAGGCATTACGCCTCCAGCCGCGATGTTCCAAAGACGCGCGGCGCACTCGGCTTCCATGACCTTGCGGTCCCAGCGGGGCGCCGTTGACCACGAATATTTTTCGCGCCAGTTCTGGCCGACAGGCTTGGGCTTCGTCTCTTTGTTCCACATATGGTACGGGCTGATCGGGTTGCCCACCGGGTCGGTCGTGAAGCGCGGATTATCCCACTTATCGTAGTATGAATGCTCGACGAACTCTTCGAGACCGATATTGAGCGCCTGAAGCTTGGTAGTCACTATCTCGCCGTCTACTATTACGCCCGGTGTAGCCCAACGCCGCTCACCCCATTCGTTGCAATTTGCGTAAGTTGCATCGTATGAGTATGGATCATCCCACATACCGGGGTCGATCATGTTGGCAGGCCTGGCGCCGACTTTCTTGTACTCAGGGTTCACGTCATAGAAGAAGTCAACTATGTCGTCCCATATACCTGCAGTCTTCTTAGCATAATCGAATAATTGCCGCAGCCGCGTGTACACCTCATTGAATACAGATAGGCTCACAGTCGTGCTCATACCACCGGGGATTACCGTCTCAGGGTGGGGGTACTTCGCGCCTATCAGCACGTATGCCTCTCGTGCGGTGCGCGTCATCTGCAGCCCTGCCAGGTAAAGCGCGCCTGTGAGTGGGTTGAGGTCAACCATTATATCGCCGATTGTCTTGTAGCCGTGAACATCAGCGTGAGGCGCGGGAGTATGGTGTGCCTTCTCCAAGATTTCCGGGTTAGTGGTCTGCACGATAGCCGCCGAGTAGTCAGGACCAGCTAGAAGGAACAGGTGCAGGGGGTTGTCATACCAGAACTCCAGACCCATCATCAAGTTGCGTAGGGCAATACCAAGAGGTGGAGGTGCAACAGGGAAAGCCATCTCCATGCATAGGGCCGACGCCGTAGAATGGACGCCGCCGCACACGCCGCATGCACGGCTGCTGATGAACGCCGCATCACGCGGGTCGCGGCCTTTCAGGATGACCTCGTAGCCACGAAAGAGGGTAGCCATTGAATTGGCTTCCAGCACGCGCCGCTCTTTAAGATCTACCACGCTATGGAACGCGAGCGCCCCTGCGACGCGGGTCACCGGGTCGAAATTCACGTTCTGGATGTGGCCGTTGCGCTCCAAGAGGTCTTTGATGCGGTCGGCCTGTTCGTCCAGCGACCGAGTTTCGTAAGAGTAAGGATTGCGCACGCCTTCTTTGAGATATGCCTTACCCTTCTCGTCGAACTCGATCGGTAGGTTCTTGAAACACATCGTCCTGTCTCCTTAGCAAATGTTCAGATTAAGGGTGGCGAATGTAGGGGAAAGGCGGCGCCACGCCCCTACATGCTCGCCCTCCATCAGCGCCCTAATAGTTTGGCGACGGCTGCCAGATGCCCGTCTACGGCCACCAGGCCGGAGAGCAACTGCCCCAATGCGCCATTGATTGTAGTCAGCTTCCCAGGAAGTGGCTCGGTATCTTTCGCTATCGCGTCTAGCCCGCCTGCCAATTGCTGCAAGTTCTGGCTGGCGCGGCGCAACGCGATGATGATACCCAACAGGTAAACGACCAATGCCAGCACCACGATCAGCACGATGGCAAGGCTGATGTACATCAAAACTTCGCCCATGATAGCCTCCTTCAGCTCCGCCCGTTGCTCCTTGCGCGGGTAGCCATAGTCGTCTCGATAGTGGCGGCATGGGAGTTGATTGACCCTGCCGTTTCAAGTATTTGCGTGGCGACGGCAATAGTGTTGTCCAGCGCCTTGATGTGGGCCGTATTGCCCGCCACGCCCACTCCGGCGTCGCGCATCTCCGCAAAGTAACGCTCGATGCCCCGCGCCGCCTTAAGGGTGCGGTGGAGGAGCGCCACCGTTATAGGCAGCACAACAAGTACGGCGACCGCCAGCACGATTATCCAGATGACGTAGACCGCAGCTGGAACGTCAACCCCCTCAGCTTGCAAGACGGGAGACAACGTGGTTGTCACGAATGTTAAGGTTGCCAGGGATGCCATCACACGCCCTCCTTCTGCTGGACGACGGCTTCAATCGTATTCACGAGATGCTCGTCCACTTTCACAAGGCCCCCCGCAACGGCTGTCAGACCCTCATTGAGCTTGGGGACCTCGCGGGGCAGGTATGAGGTCTCCTGTTCGATGGCGCGCAAGCCGAGCCGCAGCTTGGCAAGGAAGCTATCAGGCTTGCCGCCAATGGCTTCGAGGGTAACAGCTATCTGGACGAGGTAGATTGCGAGCATGGCAAAGAAGATGACCACAACCAGCGCCGAAATGATTGTCAAGAGGATTAACATTGTCAGCCCCTCTAATGCCTAGTGACACAGGCAGGGCAGCCGGGGCAGCCCTCCGCGTGTTGCTCGATAGCGCCCGCGCCCGCCACGATCTTCTTGGCCGTATCGAGGATCGCGCCCGCGTGACGATTTGTCTCAACGAGTTGGGGGATGTGGATCGTGTTGTTCGCCACCAGCTTGCCGGTCGTCCAGATGTCCCCCGCGACGCTCAGGATGTTCTTAGCCGATCCCAGCACCATCGTCAGCAGCAAATCAACCACAATGGTGACGACCACCAACAGGCCGAGGGAAACCCACCAAACCAGATAAATAGTCCCTTCCATATCTACTATGCCCTCCCTTGCCGCACGTCGGCCTCATGCAGAGCCGAGGCCACCTGCCCGGCGTGGGTGAGGATCGAGTCGGCCCCTGCGCTCAGTTGCTTGGCAACGCTGTTGGTGTCTTGCAACGCCCAGATCACCTGCGTATTGTCACGTATCTGCTTGACCAGGCCCAGCGCGGCGGTCGCGCCTCGCTCGATGCTCTTCGCCGCCGCCAGCACCGCCAGCAGTAGCGCCGCCGCAATCACGACCACCACTGCCGTGATGCCCAGGCCGATATACCATGCGGTGAGGAGTTCCTGCTCAGTCATCGAGACCTCCCTATTTTTTACTCTTGTTCTGAACGTGCGCCATCATGAAGCTTTGAGTTTTGAGTGCGAGTGAATAACTTATAACTCAAAACTCAAAACTTCATGTTTTCCCAGGTCTTTCCGCACCGGCGGACTGTAGTTTTTCGTAGAAGTAGTGGACGGCCTTCTTGATCGGCCCAGGTTCAGCGACGTGGCCCCAGCCGCTCGGCACGTGCCCATCCCTGTCCCAAAGTTGCTCTCTGTTCTGGAATTGCATCGTTATGCGACGGAGCGGGCGAATAAACGACCCTGTGGTTCGTGAGGCGGTAGAGGAGAAAGTCGAACCTGGTGAGCGCTTGTAGAAAGGAGCGAACCTATCGGGAAAGCCTGGCATCGTACAGCCGATGCAAACACCGCCTGTGTTCATACAGCCTCCAACGTGGTTGATAGCGCCACGCTTGGTGATGTTGCATTGCACAACCGGGCCCCAACAACCAATTTCTACAAGGCACTCCTTATCGCCGTATTTATCAGCAAATATGCCTTCTTCGTAGTAGCCGCCACGCACGCACTGCTGGTGTACCGTGTCTTGGAATAGCCATGCCGGGCGTCCTAACTCGTCGAACTCAGGCAAGGGGCCGAGTCCGTTCAGGAAGAGCAGGACTGCGTTCACGGTCTCGGTGAAGTTATCCCCTACGGGTGAGCAGCCGGGCACGTTGATCACCGGCAACCCCAGTGCGCTCACATAATCTTCACCCAGGAAGTCCATCACGCTCATCGCACCCGTGGGGTTGCCGTAAGCGGCGGGGATCCCTCCCCAGGTAGCGCACGTACCTATGGCAAGCACTGCCGCCGCGCCTGGAGCCAGTCGCCTGAGCCATTCAGACGTGGGGATCGGCTTATTCTGACCATCGACCGTTTCGACCCCCATGCCACACCAGTATCCGCCAGTCTCAGAGGCAAGGGTTTCATTGGCAACTGAGCCTTCATACATGACGACATAGGGCGCATTGAGCTTGCCTTCCGCCGCAAGCTCGTAGTTACGCATGAAAGCTTCACCCGACTCGACCGACGTGACAGGGTGGTGCAGCACGACACGTGGCACTCCAGGTATGCGGCCAAGCAAAAGATCCTCGACGCTTGGAGCTGTGGCGCCCGTCACGGCGACCGTGCAGCCGTCGCAGCTCATACCAGCCAGCCAGTATGCATGCACTACCTTTACCGGACCGAGTAATGCGCCGGTGCGTTCAGCCCCAGGGTCCTTCCTTAGCTCACGCTCTACGCTCGACGTCAGGAAATCAACCGCGCCTACATGCTCTTCCATTTCGGCTTCGATCAGGGGAGAGCGGGGCATC
>JBDSDS010000271.1:0-3450 GCA_039920445.1 Chloroflexia bacterium | reverse complement strand
AAGCCGCTCGCCAACCCTGGTCGTGGATGCGGTGCTCGCCGCCGTACAGCTTTAAGAGGGCGGCGAGCAGCCTGAGAGGGTGGGAGGACATACCGGCAATTTCGGAGGGCGCCATGACCCGTCCGGTGGCATAGAAGATGAAGTCTTCGGGTGTCATCGTCTCAAGGTAGCGGAAGAAGCCTTCGACGTCGTAGTGATCCGGGAAATCGACTGCTAACTCGACAAGACGGTTCTCGAACATACCGTAGAAGTAGTCGGCTTCCTCGCGCATCGCGGGCGAGAGGTCGCGCTTCACTTCGGCGGCCCACGGCTCGTGCCGTTCACCGGGATGACTCATTGTGCTGAGGGAAATAAAGAGGTCATATAGGGGTGAGACAAGGAAATTGACCGTGGGGGCGGACGATGGCGCATCGGGAGCAACAAGCAGAGGCATGGCATTAACTCCTTAGTTAGAAGGGTTGAGCAGTTGTTTCTTTGTTGTTGGGTAATAGGGCAGCCACTACTCAGTGAAGAGTGACGCAAGTTCGCAATGCCTAGTTAGCCAACTGAGCAACTATACCTTAAGAATGGCCGGATGTCAATAGGGTTCTTGGGGACTTTTCGAAATGAGGCCAGGGAAAATGGTCGTTCCTGGACGCTGATATATATGTTCTTTAGACCAAGTTCATAATGCTCAGTTGCAAACATAGGCGTGTCGCGCAGTAATGCCGAAACGCACTCACGTGTGGAAACAGCATCTTTGCAACTGAGCAAGTTCATAATATCAAAGAGGGCGTGCAAATTTGCCCGTCCCTATATAGGTCTACAGTTTCTAATCAGGGTTAAAGCACGCCATCAGCTTGGCCTTCGATGGCTATGCGGATGGCGTGGTTGCGGGTTCTTAGGTTTAGGGAAGAAGAGTACCATCTAATTTCATTTTAACATTTGTTCGTCCGCCGGGTACTTCGTTAGCTGTAATATCGAGGCCTATATACCTCATATGATGTATGTCACCTGTACGCCAGCCGAACTTGATGCCTTTGTATATGTTGTCATTGTTATCACCATCCTCAGAACCTCCGTCTGAACTGCTCCAACCGTACGGTTGGAGCATCGCTTTATAGAATGCCTTCACCTCCTCGGGCTTCACATCGGTTATGTACGATGTGTGTTGTTCAATGAACCGACTGCCCCATTCCTTACTTGGTACCTCTTTCACTTCTACTTGCTGCGCATCTTGGTACAACGGTATTCGATCAAGATTAGGTACTCTCTCCAGACTCATATTTACATATACATGGACGTTGCTCTGGTCTATGTCGAGGTGAAGCTCTGAGTCCCATGGAACGGCACTAGTGCTGCCGTCCCACTTGTATGAGAGACTTGCCCTAAAACCAGACCAATACTCTCGGTCTAGGACCCACCCTTGATTCGGTAACTGCTTTTTGTAAAATGCAACCACTTCATGTGAGTTACTTTCAACCTGGTATCTGGTGCGACGCCAATCCTGCTCATAAACCCTGCTATTATCAATGCTAAAAGCTCCGGGGTAGAGTGGCACATCCTCCGCTTCCGGGGGCATAGGTGTTGGAAAGCTTCTGACAACTTCCTTGGTGGAAGAGGACGTAGCTATTGAGGTCTCAGTGGCAGAGCTAGATGGCCAAAGCTCCGTGTTACTACAAGCAGTCAAGCCTATCAGTATAGCAAAAGATGTAAGAGCCCAATACACCAACATAGCTGTCTGTTGTAGCTTTTGCATTTGTTCCCCTTTCAACGGTATCGCGTTCGCCTAAATATTTCACCATTTAAGCCAGAATCAGGTTCACGCTTGAACAATTGCTGCTACTACGCTAAGGCTCCAGCACTCCCTCGGTCTGGCCCTCGATGGCGATACGTACCTCTTGCACGGCGGGGAACTGTTTTAGGGTGCGTGTGATTTGCTCGCGGATTAGTAATACTCTGGCCGAGCCTCCGCCGTATGCCCGCATCTCCTTTGAGAAGTCGGCGGTGGCGACGCCATCCTTGATCGTGAGGCCGAGGAGGCGGACGCGCGGTCCCCAGTCGGGCTGCCTGCCTGGGTATTCGAGTACTTCCTTTGGGGTTGGCAGAGCGGTTATGAATCCCGCCAGGTTCAGACCGGAGGGACCCCACAGCAACTCTTCAAGCGCGGTGGCGCCTACGCTCACCGTTCTCGGTATGCGGCGTCGCTGCACCTCGAATACCTGTTCTCCGTCGAAGCCAATTATCCAGTAGAGATCGACAATCTGCGCTTCGGGATCGTCGAACTTCATTATGGTCAGGTTCCGGCTGGCGAGGATGGCTCCCGCCTGGTTGCGTATCTCAAGGGTCGCGGGCTGGGTGGGAGGGGTTGGAGGTCTGCCTTCGGTCATCCAATCGAGGCTATCTACCACTACGCCGTGCCCGTCTTCGCCCTTGAGGGTGGTGAATGTCTGTGTGAATTCGGTGCCGTCGGACCAGCGCAACACGGCAGTCACCTGCTCGCCCGGATTGCCTACCCGCGCCAGGATGTGCAGGGGCAGTATTGCCCGCGAGCCTTCGACGGGGATCTCGATTCGAGGTGTTCCTGGGGCAGGTGTCGGTTGGGGCTGGATTGTGTTCATGGCATCCGCGCCGATGTTTGCGCGCTCTACCTGCCATTCCTGTGGGTTCGCCGGGTCGTAGGTTAATACTGCACGCTCGAACGCCTGGATGGAAATCTCTCGCCGCTGGCCGTTCTTTATGACCACCGCGCTTGATATGCCGGTAACTGGCAGACCTACATCGTGCAGCCAACCGCCGAGGAAGAGGGTCGTATTGTTGATATAGTTCCAGAAGTAAAGCGGCACCACGTAGCCAGGGGCAACCCGCAAGAAGGAATTGTACGGCACGAACCTACCGCCCGCTACGCTCATCGTTCCGCCCGTGAAGCTGGGTGGGGGAGACACTCGGCGTCCTGGCTTGGATGCTTGATGGAGGTTGGCGTAAGTGATGTTAGTCGAACTGACAGAGCGATTGGGGTCGCGCTGCATAATCTCGGAGGTCAGCAGGCCATAGGCGAAAGCCCACTGCGGGTCTGCGATACGGGCGCGGTGGTCCTCTATTCTCCCTTTCTCGAAGTATTGCGCCGGGAGACCTTCGATTTGCATTATGCCGCTGAGGGGGTGGCCGAGCACGCGTATACCCTGGTGGCGATTGTAGTAGTCGCGGAAGGGGGCGGCTACCTGCTGGGTCTGGGCGGCGCTACCACCCTGGACAGATAGAAGTGTTGCAATTAATGCCACAGTGGCAAGCAACTGTAGAAAGACTGGTTTTCTTCTCGGCACAGCTAACTCCTGTTTGTCAACTAGGGCGTGTCTGCAAAATCCTGTAAAATAGGAGGTATGAGTCCAAAACAACATAGACACGAAGTGACAGACGCGCAATGGGAACGACTACAGCCTCTACTCCCGCCGCAGAATCGCCAGGGGCAAA
>JBDSDS010000270.1:0-5003 GCA_039920445.1 Chloroflexia bacterium | reverse complement strand
CCTGGAAGCGACCGATATTTCAGCCCAGTTACTAGCCAACGACATCCAGACCATCGTCTTCGGGCGCACCCGCATGACCGTGGAGGTGCTGCTAACCTACTTGCGTACCGCCGCCCAAAAACACCGTCACAATCCCGACAAGGTGCGCGGCTATCGTGGAGGTTACCTACCCAATCAGCGTCGAGAAATCGAGCGCGGCCTGCGCGACGGCACGGTTCGCACAGTAGTCAGCACAAACGCCCTCGAACTCGGCATAGACATAGGCGCGCTCGAAGCGGCAGTGTTGGTCGGCTATCCAGGCACGGTGGCCTCGACATGGCAGCAGGCGGGCCGCGCTGGTCGCAGATCGACCCATTCGCTCGCCGTGATGGTAGCCGGTTCGTCCCCACTCGACCAGTTCCTCGTCAACAACCCGCAATACTTCTTCGACCGCTCTCCGGAGAATGGCCTTATCAATCCAGACAACCTCTTCATACTGATGAACCACCTCCAATGCGCGGCCTTCGAGCTGCCGTTCGGGGACGATGAAGGCTACGGCGACCACAGCCCCGGCGAAACAGGGCAGATGCTTGAGTACCTGGCCGACGACTTCATTGTGCGTCACTCCGGCGGCATGTGGCACTGGTCTAGCGAAGGCTTCCCGGCAGAAAAGCTCTCCTTGCGTACCGCAGCCGCCGAAAACTTTGTTATAATCGACAACAGCGCCCCAAGCCCGCGCATAATCGGTGAGATGGACCGCTTCTCAGTGCTGACTCTGCTTCACGAAGAAGCGATCTACCTGCACGAAGGCCAGCAGTACCACGTCGATACGCTTGATTGGGACGAGCAAAAAGCCTACGTGCGCTCGGTCGAGGCTGATTATTACACAGATGCGAACCTTGCTGTCTCTCTAAGAGTATTAGATATTACATCGGACGAGCCGAGAGAGGCCGCGCGCAATTTCGGCGAGGTGATGGTATCGGCGCAGGCCACCATCTACAAGAAGATAAAACTGGTAACGCACGAGAACGTCGGTTGGGGTAAAATACACCTACCGGAGCAAGAGTTGCATACAACCGCCTACTGGCTTTGCGTGCCGCCGATAGTAGCCGATAATGTCGCGGGCAAGCAGGCGCTGCAATCAGGGCTGGTCGGATTGGGTAACGTGCTATCGCAAATGGCCCCACTTTACCTGATGTGCGACCCCCGCGACCTCGGCGTAGTGCCACAGGTAAAGAACCCCTTTACAGGGCAGAGTACAATATTCTTATACGATTCTTATCCGGGCGGTATCGGCTTCAGCCGCAAGCTGTATGATATACACGTAGAGCTTCTGGAAGCGGCGGGTGAGCTTGTGAAGTCGTGCAGCTGCGAAGAAGGCTGCCCATCATGTATCGGCCCCGCGATGGAGGTTGGGCCTGGCGGTAAGCAACACACATTAGACCTAATAAACGGGCTGCTCGTAGCAGCTACGTCCACATCAAACGTTTAGGAGGACCCCACTATGCTTGGACAAAAACAGCGTAAGAAGAGAAATCCGTTCGTCGACTGGCTCATATCAATCGGCACCGCCCTCCTTTTCCTGATCGTATTCGCAGGCGCTTGCTTCTTGATCTGTACGGTACTTTTCCTGCTCAATGAGGGCACCGCAACCTAAAAATGAACCAACCTATGCATATCTTAATGACGCAGACCGTGCCTGAGACTGCTATAGAACGGCTGCGCGCAGCCATAGGCAGTGACGGCACCCTCGACATAAACCCGGACCCGGACCGCATCTGGTCGAAAGAAGAGCTTCTAGATAAACTCCGGGCAGGCAAATACAACGCCCTTTACTGTATGCTCACCAACCGCATTGATGGCGAGGTACTGGACGCCGCGCCCGACCTCAAGATAGTTGCGAATATGGCCGTCGGTTACAACAACATCGACGTGGACGAAGCGACTCATCGAGGAGTGGCCGTCACCAACACTCCAGGCGTGCTGACCGATACTACAGCAGACTTCGCGTGGACCTTGCTCATGGCCTCTGCACGCAGGCTCGTTGAAGGCGACCGCTTCCTTCGCGCAGGACGCTTCCATGGCTGGGGTCCCCTGATGATGGTCGGGCAGGATGTATACGGCAAGACGCTCGGAATCATCGGCTTCGGCAGGATAGGCCGCGCCCTGGCAAAGCGCGCCACCGGCTTCGATATGACCGTGCTTTACTATGACCGTAATCCAGCCGACTCCGACACTGACAAGACGCTCAACGCCCGCTCTGTCTCGATGGACGAACTGCTGGCCCAGTCAGATTATGTGAGCCTACACACCGATTACAACCCCGAAACACACCACCTGATAGGCCAGGCAGAGTTCGAGAAGATGATGCCGACCGCCTACCTCATCAACACAGCCCGTGGAGCAATAGTCGATGAGACAGCCCTGGTAGAAGCCCTCAAGACCAAGCAGATAGCAGGCGCGGGCCTCGATGTCTTCGAGAAAGAGCCGGAGATCCACCCCGGCCTGCTCGAACTAGAGAACGCCGTTCTCGCCCCCCATATCGCCTCGGCCTCATTAGATACGCGCACCGCGATGGCAACTATGGCAGCAGACAACATTATCGCCATGCTCACCGGCAAGCGCCCCCCTAACCTCGTGAACCCTCAAATATACGAAGAATCAAAGTAGGGCAAAACGAGACGCTAATCAAGCGCTACGAACAGGAGGCATGGATAATGTGCCTCCCATTTGCGTTTCTGCTTGCACAAGGAGAGTGGCTAAAAGAGAAGATGCAATACCGAAGGGCGGACCCATGGGTCATAGGTGATAGGTTAAGGCAAATCATGAGATGTCAAGAGGGTAAAGAGCAAAGCAATGCAGCACGAGCACGGTCAGGGTTGTTGGGTGGGCGTTTACGCTTCTGCTTGACAATACCCAACTTGACAATACCCAACCACTCAGCCCTGTGTGCCGGGTAAGCAGCAGCACCTACATCTTTGCCGATAACTCCGTTAAGGAGGACTTGCATGTAGTGGTACAACCCTCGGTATACCATCTCTACGCTGATGCGCTCAAAGGGACCTTCAGAAGGGCAGCCACATCATCACCGGCAAAGACAAGATGCGGTTACGCGGTTACGCATACCCAGTCGGTGGTAGTGCGCCTCCTCGGCAAACACCGCTGGGTGAACCAGTTCGTTGAGCCGAGCCTCTATCTCAGGGTCCGGCAAGGAGGGCGCTTGGGGCTTGGGGCTTGGGAGTGATCAGGGTTGAAGATGGAGCCTTTCAACCCCGACCCGTGATTAGGCACGGCAGGTCTCGGGGTCTTCGTATTGAATCTACTCATAACCCACATCCTAAACACCTTTCTTCCTCTTGACAACCGAGTAATTACCTTAACCTATCACTATTGGCACACGGGTCCGTCCCTACAATTCTAAAAAATGAGAAATAAGGGTTCAGGTGGTCAACCCGCCCGCAATCGTGCCGCCATAGTTGCGAAGTCCGCCGCTGCCTGCTCACGGATGCTGTCGTAGGCTTCTCCTACCTGCCTCATTATGTAAGATGGGTGGAAAGTGATCATGACCGCGCTCTGCTCCATCCCTTCGATAGGGAAGTTGAACGGCAGCCACTGCCCGCGCTCTTGGGTCATTTTCACATCGCGCCCCAGCATCGCCTTAGCCGCTACTGCGCCGAGGCAGCAGACGATACTAGGCTTGAGTATATCAAGCTCCCCCACTCGCCAGATCGTACAGGCCTTGATTTCAGGCACTAAAGGCGCGCGGTTTGCAGCCCGGCGGCCGTTAGTCTTGGTCGGGCGGCACTTGACCGTATTGGTTATCCAGATTTCGTCACGGCTGATCCCCGCCTCTTCCAGGAGCGCGCTCAAAACTTTCCCGGCCCGGCCCACAAATGGATGGCCCGATTTATCCTCTTCTTCGCCCGGAGCCTCACCGATAATGAGCAACCTTGCCCTTGCCGACCCCTCTCCAAAGACCACCTGCGTGCGCGTCGCGCATAGATCACACCGGCAGCATCTGACGCCTGGCTCGCGTAGGGCAGCAAGCGCCTCAGCCTTATCCGCTCTGTATGCGGGGCCTGCCACCTGATCAGGCGTATCGGCCAGCATATCCTCGTGCGGGTGGATAATTTCTTCTACGCTACTGTGTAGGTGTAGTCTTGCGACATTCGGCATGATATGAATCCTTCTTGCTGCATATAACTTGCGCTATTAAGTGAAAGCATGATTGGGCGGCAGAACAGCCCAGGAAATGTATAATATCCAAGCAATAAACATACCTCAAGAGGGCGTGATCTGCCCGGCAAAGGAGAAACGAATTGTCTCTCAAACCCGAAGTTGGAGTATCGGAGGAAATGGTTTACGATGGCAAGCTAATTACGGTAGTCAAAGAGATAGTGCGCTTGCCCGATGGTAGAGAGCGGCCCCGCGAGATAGTGAGGCACCCCGGCGCTGTGGCCCTCGTGCCTGTGGACGGCGAAGGTCACCTGGTGCTGGTGCGACAATACAGGCGAGCAGCAGGCAGGGTGCTTCTGGAGATACCCGCAGGCACACGGGAACCCGACGAGGACGCCGAGACATGCGCGTGCCGCGAACTGCGCGAAGAGGTAGGCTACGATGCAGGCAGGGTGGAACGCATGGGCGGCTTCTACTCGGCGCCCGGCTTTTGCACAGAGTACCTTGACTGCTACCTGCTCACCGAACTGATCGAAGGCCGCGATGATGCCGACGATGATGAAGACATCGAGGTGGTCCACTTATCCGCCGACGAGGCTCTGGATGCAATTCGCAATGGTGAGATATGTGACGCCAAGTCGATATGCGGAATCTTGATGTGGTTGACGCTGAAACGTGAAACGTAAATCCGCGCCATCTCACGTTTCACGTTTCGCGCAAACCTATGTCTGTTCTGAACTGAGCGCCTTCGAGCATGATGCGGTCGATACTACGGTAAGCGACGGTCCTGGCGTCTTCGATAGTCGCGCCCCTTCCCACTACCGTCAGAATGCGCCCACCATCTGCAA
>JBDSDS010000269.1:0-6241 GCA_039920445.1 Chloroflexia bacterium | reverse complement strand
GCCTTCTTAGGAAAAAGGTACACGCTCGCCCCGGCTTGTGCAATACCCTTAAGACGCTGCACCGGCGACGACCGGACCAGCGCCTGGATAACAGGCTTCTCGATAGAAATGGCTCCCCAGAGGGGGTCATGATGAAGCAGCATGCAAAAATTATAACCGAATGCGATTAGAGCAGATTATATTAAGCCTCTTTATAGAAGCGGCGTCGACTCTAATCATCCAAGCATATGCTATATTGAAGACAGTGAGGCCTATAGGGGAAGGGGTGTAACAGTATGGATATGGGCTTGCGTGGAACTGTCGCCCTGGTGGCGGCATCGAGCCAGGGGCTTGGGAAGGCTGTAGCATTCGGGCTGGCGCATGAAGGAGCAAGCGTAGTCTTGTGCGCCCGGAATCTGGAGAACCTCGAAGCCGTCGCTGCCGAGATAAGGGAAGCGACGGGGTCACAGGCGATGGCAGTGCGGACAGACCTGACCCAGGAGGAAGACATTAAGCGTGTAGTTGCACTGTCAGTCGAGCAGTTCGGCAGGCTTGACGTGCTTGTGAACAACGCGGGCGGTCCGCCTCCTGGTGACTTCACGAAGCACGACGATGCTGCCTGGTACAGGGCATTTGACCTGAACCTCATGAGCGCGGCCCGCCTGATACGTGAGGCACTGCCTTACCTCAAGTCGAGTGGCCGAGGTAGGATAATCAACCTCACGTCTGTTGCCGTGAAGCAGCCGGTGGATGGACTTATCCTGTCGAACGCCATCCGGGCAGCCGTCACGGGCATGGCGAAGACCCTCTCTACGGAGCTTGCGCCGTTCGGAATAACGGTCAATAGTATCGCGCCTGGACGTATCAACACCGAGCGCATCCGCCAACTCGACCGCGCACGAGCTTCCGCATCGGGAACAACCGAGCAAGAAGTGGAGGATTATTTCATCTCCCAGATACCTATCGGAAGATATGGCGAGCCTGAAGAACTTGCGAACCTGGCGGTGTTCCTTGCGTCGGACAAAGCTTCTTATATCACCGGCACGACCATCCAGGTCGATGGAGGGCTTTTCAAAGGTCTGGTTTAGCCTCGGCAGAGGGGATGAGGCCTACCACAGGTCCAGGCGAGCGAACTTTTCCATGTATCTGCCTTCGCTTCCGGCCTGCTTTGCCGCCTCGCTGTCTATTTGCCTCATCCAATCGAGGTTCTTGTCTTCGGGGAACTGGCTCATATGAGCCATAGATGCCTCGACCTTTCGGTTGTAAATGCCTGTGACATCCACGAAGAATGAAACGTCCGCCGGGCTAAACAGATAGGCGCGACTGATCTTGCCCACCGCCACGCCCTCATCGGTTAGCTGCTCAGGCCTGTAGAGGGGCATCTTTGAAGGCATAATCGCGTCGATTGCAGCGCGGCTAACCGCCCGGTGATCCGGGTGAATCTGGCCTGCCCATGAGGGGTCGAAGGTGAAAAGGGCGTCCGGCTGCCAGCGACGGTAATAAAGCGCGATCTGGGCACGCAACTCAAGGCTAGGCTCCAACTCTCCGTCCGGGTAGTCAAGCACTACGACCTCACCAACGCCGAGTAGAGAAGCACCCCTTTCCGCCTCTGCTCGACGGGCCTCGGAAAGTGTCTGCCGGGTGTAATCTGGATCGTGAGAGCCGAGATCGCCCCTGGTGCAGATAAGCTCGAACATCTCTATCCCGCGTGTGGTGAGGAGCGCCGCTGTTCCACCCATCATGGTCTCAAGGTCGTCCGCATGGGCGCATACCACGATGGCGCGTTTCACATCCGCGAAGGGGTCTTCCGCTGTGCTGGGGTGAATGATCATCTCTTCCAAATCGTCTCCATGTGCCTGGTAAGGTTGATCAACCGGTGCTGTCGTAGGCATGCCTGATCCAGCCGGTTATCTCGTGATCCACCTCATCGGCATTGGCCAGTTTTACTTTGTACTGGCACATGTCGCCGGGGCGCATCTCGGTCAGCCTGCCGGAAGCCGGTAAGCCTTTCATGTTCAGGCCAACTTCCACCTGGGTCTTATTGGCTGGGCCTATCATTGCAAATTGCTTCTTCCGGCGCAGGCTGAGGTAGCCTTTCTTGGGCACGATTTCAAACGGCCCGAACCCTTCAATCTCAGTCATAAGGCGGTCGTGGATTGGCCGCAGGCTAGCTTTCGGCCCGCTGTATAGGTCGTCTGTGATGGAACCTATTGACGCGCCCGCTGCCTGAGCTGAGCGCGCTCCATCCGATTGTAGTGCGTAATGCACCAGGGAATTGGCGTCACCATAGCTCAGGCCCAGGTCGCGCATGACGGCCGCCCGGATCTCGCCGTGCTTGGTGAGGCCTGTGCCATGTACAAAGGCGCGTAATTCCTCCAGCGTCTTGCCTGTCTTCTTCTCTATGTTCTTGAGTTGATTTTCAATCGCTTGATCCAGAGTACTCATGTTGTCTTCTCCTCAATAGAAACAGTCTGTGCTCGATAAGTGACAATGGCACAATTGGGTTATTCTCAATCTCAGAACTCACGTTCTAATTATACACGTAAATACCCGAAAAGTCAAGCCTTTCAGCCTCATTTGTATCGGGAGAAGGTCACGCCTTCAACACGAGTCATTCAGGCAGGAGTGAATACGGAGTATTGTATTTTCGCCCCATAGAGTGTATAATCTAGTGTGTAGCAACACGGCTTTGCCTATGGGCAAGGCCAAGAGGAGAGAGCTGTGTATCCCGCGATTGTGTCGAACCGCTATGTGAGGGCTTTGCAGGTTAGAACTTGCAAATATTAGGCGTCACATTAAGAGTAATGATTGGCTGGGGGATTGCTCTCCGGCTATTTTATTGTCGATTTATAGGCTGAAAAGCAATATCACAGGAGGAACCGCGTAGCGGATGAAGAAGAAACAAAGTTACCACAAGAAACCACAGGTCCACAAGAAGGCCGTGAATCCTGCGCTCGCCGCGACGCCAGTCACGCCCCGCCGTACACGCGACGATGTCATCACGATGGATGGCACTATCGTCGACTCCCTGCCTAATGCCCTGTTCAATGTCGAGCTTGAGAACGGGCACAAGATCCTCGGGCATATATCAGGCAAGATGCGCACCAATTACATCAGGATAGTTCCGGGCGACCGAGTTCTGGTCGAGCTTTCCCCTTACGACCTGACCAAGGGCCGCATCACCTTCCGTTACAGGTAAGCGCCTCCTGGAACCCTTGGGAGCGTGACCGCTTTCCCGCGTACCTGGCGGGAGGCGAGACCCTTATTTTCCTTACCTCGAAAACAGAATAGAATAACCCATTCCTACTCCTGCCGGACACTTGCTTGTGCCTGCGTGCCGCGTATGCTATCGTGTAGCCATGAAGCTGATCGCCTTCGATGGGGACGATACCCTCTGGACGCCGCTTAGTGGGGTGAACCTATCTGATCGCACCGCGACGGATGCCGTGGGGTGGCCCCATTTCACTTATATGCCCCTGCCTGATGATCCCCTTACTGCTCGACGCGACGACGGGGCCTTGTTCGCGCTGTGTCCCGAAGCGGCTGAGGTATTTCGAGAATTGCGCGACCGCGCTGTGCTGGTAGGTGTGATCAGCTACAACCATGAGGAGAATATCAGGAGCATACTGGAGGCATTTGCCCTCCTCGCTGAAGTCGATTACATCGTTGCTGAATGGCACTCAAATAAGGACAAGATGCTAGGCAAAATGCTGGCGCAGGCTCGCGTCGATGGTCACTCTATGGAACCGGGCGATCTCATACTGGTAGATGACGACCCCTGGGAGATTTACCGTGGGCAGTGCGCGCGCATGGGTGCAGGTTTCTCCCGATTCGGTGTGGACATCCTGGATCTACGTGACGTGCTTGCGATGGACAACCCATCTCCGCCGATCTGATGAGCTTCGTCGAGTGGGCAACTCTTGTCGTGCTGCTCGTGGTTGGGGCGATTGGACTATATGCTGGCATTGCTTCACTGGTAGGCAGACGTCTGGGGCAAACAACTCATGTCACGAGGGGCCAACGCGAAAGGGTCCTTGTCGTGCTGCTTTATCTGTCGTGTGGAGTCGCGGCCCTGGCGGTAGCGATTCTCTGGCTGTTATCCCGTTCGCGTTGATCTTCAGAATGGAATAGGCTCATCTTCTGAAAGATCAGGGTGGTGTGCCTGTGGGAAATCAGAATAGCACCGACCTTCCAGGTAGTCGGGGAATGTATGGACGCCCGTGATTTGCAGATAGCACCGGTCGGGGTGCTTCTCCCAGCCACGCGTCAGCCCTACTCGTAGAAATACCTCCGTGTCGTTGAGGAGGTTCATCAGTTGTGCAGCTGCCTTCTGAGGCGACAGCCTCTTTGTCGTAGTGATGTCGTCGAGATAATACCTGAACGCGAGGTCTGTCACCGCCAGTCGGTAACTCTCTCCTTCGGCGTCGGTGAATGCAATACGGTAACGTCGCTTATCGGGTAGTCCACCCTGATAGATGACGGATGTTATCTCACGTGGGCGGATGGTGCCGAGCGAGCGAGCGCCTTCGCCCGCCATGATATAAAACGTTTGCTGCTCTTCCTGTATAGGCACACCGATGATACTGCCGATACTGTCATCCACTATCTCTTCGAGGAGCGCACGTTGTCCCGCGGGCTCAAGTACGCGCTTGACTCGGTAGACAGGGCTGATGACCCAGTCCTCTGTGTGGGGCGGCTCCGGCACGGCCTGCAATAAATCGAACTCGACTACGGCGAACGGCCTGATGATCCCGTGCCTGGTCGCCTGGAGCCACTCCTCAGTCAGGCCTTTGGGCTTGCGGAAGACAGGACGGATGCAGGTCTTGTCAGCGGTGTAGCCCGCCAGGCAGACCCGCGTTCCCTGCATCCTTGTGAGGTCGGTAATAACAACCCAGGTCTTCATCCTGCCCTCCCGTCACCTAAACGAGATGAACGACCTCTACATCAGGCCAGCGCCGCGCCAGCCTTTCGGCGACGAGCCTGCGGTGGCACTTCTCCGGCGTGGCTTCGCTGCACAATAGGCAGCACTTCTTATCGGTAAATAACGTGGGGTCGAGCGAATCGGGCACATTCCGCTCGTCCATAAGAGCCTCGAAGCGCCGCACGTATTGCTCCCAATCATGATTATCGCGGTAGTCGGATAGAATGGGGGCGGTGGGCGCAAGCTCGACAACGTGGCGGTAGTCGCAACCCACTATCTCGGAAAGGAAATAGGCCAAGTCGTCCTGCTTGGCGAAGCCTGCCAGTTGCCCTCCGGGGTTGAGCCTGATGTCGATGAGCCGCTCTACTCCTGCGTCCTTCAACAGTGAGAAGAACGTGCGGGCGGGCTTCTGGGTGAAGCCTATCGTGTAGAGTTGCATGAGACTCCTCAGGTGGCGAGTGGTCGGTGGTCGGTGGTCAGTTTACGTTTCGTTAATCCGTCATCCTCTACTTAGAAAAGGCTCATCTGGTGGCTCTGGCTCTCCTGTTCTTCGGCTAGAGAAAGCGCCTTCACCGATGATCCATCGCCTCGGATATGCTGCACCGGAATGCCTTTCTCGATGAGGGTCTGGGAAATAAGGTGGTGGCGGTGGCACTGGTGAGGGTCTTCCTCGCTACAGAGCAGGGCAGTGGTCTTCTCCTCAGCTATCTCCAGGAGGCGGGCCAGTCCCTTCTGATACCAGGGACGCGTTGCTACCGCTGGGTAGTCTACCAGTTTCAGATAGTCGGCTTTACCATCCGGCAGTTGGCCGTTCTTGTAGCAGGTAGGGTCTTTGGGGCGGCCTCCGAGGTACTCCCCAGCGTACTTGTGCTCAATGCTCACTTGATTCAAGGTCGAGGCGAGGGCATCGTGGTTGAAATGAGGCGTATACCTGCTGTAGGGTGCGCTCCGAACGTCTACAACGACCTCTATGCCGTGCTGGGCCAGGAGCCGGAGGAATTGCTCGATGCTCAGGTTACTGTGGCCTACAGTGTAGATTGTCTTAGGATATGCTTGCTCTGACATTTCGTTACGCTAGATAAATATTAGAGCCACTATCGCACCCAGAAATGCACCGACGAAGATGAAGGCGTTTTCTATCTTCTGGCGGGCGTCGCCGCTGAACTTGGTGATGCCCATGCTTTCGATTACGTTAGTGCCCATCGAGACGTAGTTGCCCCCGAAATAGTTGAGGACAAGGCCCAACAACCCACCAACGGTTATGATCAGGATGCGCCAGAGGAGGCTGATCCCAAACCTGTCCCATTCTCCCCAATCCGCCAGCAAGCTCACCAGCACCCC
>JBDSDS010000268.1:0-2795 GCA_039920445.1 Chloroflexia bacterium | reverse complement strand
CCGCGCCCGGTATAAGCAGGGTGCTACTTGCCGTTGTCCATCGGAAGGTTGCTTGTCCACTCTCCTCAGCGTCATGGAAGCCCGAAACATAGAGCGTGTCGGTGCGAGAGCCTACATCGAGAAATACCGGACGCTGGTAGTTAGCCACTATCGAAATGATGCCGAGGATTATAGCCAGCCAGAATGGTCGCTCTCGCAGCGTCCGTAGGCCAGAAACCAGGCGGGCCATCAGGCTACAGGCTCGCACAAAGCGTGGCCCAGGCACCTTGCACCTGTTCGCGCGTCCCGTCGAGCGTGCCTGAGTTATCAATCACAACAGCGGCGCAGGCAACCTTGAGCGCGGGATCAGATTGTGCGCTTACCCGCATCTCAGCGTCTTCATGCGAATAACCCCTCGCCTTCTGCAGTCGCTCTATCTGTTGCTCGCGGCGGCAGGTGACGACCCAGACGGAGTCACATTTGTCAGCCCACCCCGATTCTATCAGTTTGATGGCATCTAGGACGACGATCTCCTCGTCTGCCTGCGTTATCTCTTCGTCGATGATACGCCGGACGATAGGGTGCTCGATCTCTTCGAGGCGGCGCAGCTTCTCCAGGTCTGAGAAGACGATCCTTCCAAGAGCCTGCCTGTCTATATCGCCGTTACCCTGTACGATTTCAGGCCCAAACTCCGCCACAACCGGCCAGTACGCAGGCCCATCCTGGCGCAAGATGCTATGTATCAACGTATCTGCGTCGATGACAAAAGCGCCCAGAGCGCGCAACTGCCTCAAAACGGTGCTCTTTCCGCAGGCGATATTCCCGGTCAGGCCGATTAGGATTTTACCGTGATAAGGCATGGCTTCGTGAATTATGAATTTTGAGTTTTGAATTCTGAATTAGGCTCGGGCCATGGGCGGTGGCGTGGATGACTGTCAAGGAGAAGAATCTATCTCAAGAATATCTGCTTTCTGAGGCGAACCCACTCGCCTTTGTCATGCATTGACAATTCTAACCTTTATCTCTCTCTCCGTCATCAGTTCTAGTCTAGCAACTAAGCACATTATTTTCGGCTTGTTGCCATGCCTGATAGGCTTGTTCCAGGTCGCCTTCTAATTGAGCGTATTCGGTACCTAACTGGACGATCTTTTCGAGGTCGCGGGCTTCGGTGGCGTCGGTCAGGGCGTCTGAGACGGAGTTCAGGCGGGCTTCCAGGTCGGAGATGCGGGCTTCGGCGGCCTCGCGCTGCTTGAGGAGTTTGCTTTGCTCGCGTTGGGCGACGCGGTCCTGGCGTTGTACAGCCTTATTTTGCTCCCGGCTGTCTACCTTTGTTGGGGTAGGGGGAGCGCTGCTTTTGCCGTTCAATAGCCCAAGCTCTGCTCGGCGCGTTTTCTCCGCGATGTAGTCACTGTAATTGCCGTCCCATACGGCGACCTTGTCCCCCTCGAACGACCAGACCTGGGTAGCGAGGTCATCAATAAAGGCGCGGTCGTGTGATACAAATAGAATAGTGCCGTCGTAGTTAGCGAGCACATCGGTAAGCGCCTCTTGCGCGTCAAGATCGAGGTGGTTGGTCGGCTCGTCGAGGATGAGGAAGTTGGCGTCGGTCAGGGTCAACTTGGTGAGGGCTACGCGGCTTCTTTCCCCACCGCTCAGGTCGCCCACGGGCTTGTAGATGCTATCACCCGTAAAGAGCATCTTCGCAAGCAGGTCGCGGGCCACTTCCTCGGTCATGTTGCGTACCGACCTTACTTCTTCGAGCACCGTGTTAGCGGCGTTCAACCCCTCATGCGCCTGGGCATAGTAACCGAACTTGACGTTGTGTCCAAGCTCAAGGTGGCCAGAGATGGGTGCCAGGCTTCCCATAATTGTCTTTATGAGCGTAGTCTTACCTGCGCCGTTCGGTCCGATCATGGCTATGCGCTCACCGCGCTCTATTTCGAGGTCAGGGCAGTGGGCTATTACTTTGGGCCTGTCGCTCCCGTTCAGGGGTGTGTAACCTATAGTGAGGTCTTCGGCCTCGAATACGCTTCTTCCTGAACGGATGTGGGCGCGAAGCGATAGACGAAGCTCTGCCTTTTCGGTGGGGCGGTTCAGGCGTTCCATGCGTAATAGTCGCTTCTGACGGCCCATCGCCTGCTTGGTCTTCTGTCCCTCTTTGTAGCGGCGGATAAACTCCTCGGTCTTCTTTATATGCTCCTGCTGGGCTTCATACTGCGACTGCATAAGTTCGTAGCGCTCGGCCTTTAGCTGGAGGTAGCGCTCATAGGGGGCGGGGTAATCCTGGAGGCGGCTGAACGCCTCCTGCTCGGCCATCTCCCGCGGGGTGCGGCCCCGACTGGCGACCATCACGCCCGACATAGGTTTGGTGAACTCCATGTCGAGGGTGCGCGTCGTTACCTTATTCAAGAACCGACGGTCGTGGGCAATCAATATGAGTGTGCCCTTGAACTGCGACAGAAATCCCTCAAGCCATTCTATAGCGTCTATATCGAGGTGGTTGGTCGGCTCATCGAGCAGAAGCAGGTCAGGGTCGGCAAGGAGGGCGCGCGCAAGTGCCGCACGCGTACGCTGGCCGCCACTCATGGTGTCGAGGGTCTGCGTCAACTGCTGCTTGTCGAAGCCGAGGCCCTGTAAAATCTCCTCCATGCGGTGCTCGAAGTTGTAGCCTCCTGCCATCTCAAAGCGGTGAGTGATCGCTTCATATTCGTGCATCAGGCGGTCCCATTCTTCGCCTTTGACGGTCGACATATTAGTTTCTAGGGCGCGCAACTGCTCTTGCAGCGAACGCACAGGTCCGGCGGCATCCAGCATTG
>JBDSDS010000267.1:0-5103 GCA_039920445.1 Chloroflexia bacterium | reverse complement strand
AGGCTATGGACGGCAGGCCGGAAAACGTTTATCTGGTTGCGTGCGAACCGGCAACTTTCGGGCCTGAGGACGAGGGGCAAATGGGCCTGAGCGAGCCGGTGCAGGCAGCGGTCGGCGAGGCCATCAGTATGATCGAGACACTCCTAGCGGAGAGATTGGGCGCTTCGCACATGCTAACGCACGCCCATAAAGGTCAATAGAGTCGAATTCGTAAGGGGGTGAGCAAAATGGAATGGCTTTTGTACATACTGGCGGCAATCGCGGTGATCATCCTGGTGGGGGTCCTGTTGAACCTACCTGATATAATGCGCTACCTGCGTATACGGAAAATGTAGACTGAGCGTTCATGCACGAAATGTCCATGATGGCTTATCTACTGGAAACGGTCGAAGAGACAGCGCGGGCGATGGGAGCCAGTCGTGTCACGGCAATAAACCTCGTGGTCGGGGCCAGGACAGGCGCAATTGACGACTCGCTCCTCTTCTACTTTGACATGATGACTCCTGACACCGTAGCGGCGGGCGCTAAGTTGAACATACGTCGCACGTACATGACTTTCCACTGCGAGGGGTGTGACGAGGAATACACACCGGAGGTCGGCGGCTTCGATTGCCCGCGTTGCGGCAAGGTAGGCCGGCTGACGTATGACGCGAGCGAGCTACAATTAGAAAGCATTGAGATAGAAGAGTGAGCATACAAATTATCCAGGTAACTCAGAATCTGCTAGCCAACAATGACGAGGTAGCAAGGCTCAACCGCCTCCAGTTCCTCGACGCGTGTGTGCTGGCGGTTAATCTGATGGCCTCGCCGGGCGCGGGTAAGACCAGCCTTATAATAAAGACTATGGAGGCGGTAAGGGGACGCGCAGCCATTGGCGTGATAGAGGGTGATATCGCGGGCAGTATAGACACGGAGAAGGTGCTCGCTGCGGGCGCGCTGGGTGCTGTGCAGATAAACACGGGGGGTAGCTGCCACCTCGAAGCCCACATGATCCGGCAGGCATTGGACAAGTTAGACCTTAAGCGCACTGACATCGTATTTATAGAGAACGTAGGCAATCTGGTATGCCCAACCCATTGGGCGCTCGGCGAAGGGATCAAATTGACCCTGCTAAGCGCCGCTGAGGGCCACGACAAGGCGATCAAGTACCCGCAGATATTCATTGCCGCCGACGTGATTGTGCTCAACAAGATTGACCTGATCGAGCTTGTTGACTTCGACCGAGCCTATTTCTACGAGTCGGTGCGCGCCATCAACCCACATGCCCCTATCTTCGAGGTCTCCTGTCGAACGGGCGTGGGCCTCGATGAATGGGCAGATTGGCTGCTCGGACAGACGAGGGACGACAGACGACAGTCGACATACGATAGTTCGCAAGCTCATCGACGGATGGTCAATTGAGTAAAACGCCATCAGTAAAGGAAAGTGAGGTTCTGAAATGAAAAATGGTGCATCTATCCTGGGACTCCTCATGTTGGGTCTTGTAGCGTGGGGGGTCAAGGCGAATATGCCTGACATTATACGCTATCTCCGCATGAAGAATATGTAACGTCCCCTTTAGGCAGGTATCAGGATTCGAGAAGTTTGCTAGAAAGCTGCTATGCATGGCAACAGTCAGCACCATAACAACCGAGCGCGTGCGCGTCAGCGTGCAGGGCGTGGTGCAGGGCGTGGGCTTCCGGCCCTTCGTCTATGGGCTGGCGCTGCGCTTCGATTTGCGCGGCTTCGTCCTTAACAACAGCGCAGGAGTAACCATAGAGGTCGAGGGAGCGCCCCATGCGCTCGATGCCTTCCGCCGCGCGTTGACGATGGAAGCGCCTCCGCTTGCGCGCGTCACAAACATCAACTGGGAGCAACTGCTACCTGTTGGCGATTCGGGTTTCGTTATCGCCCACAGCCAGGCCGGAAGCAAACGCCATGCTCTCGTATCGCCGGACACCTCTACATGTGATGATTGCCTGCGCGAGTTGTTCGATCCTGCTGACAGGCGGTATCACTACCCCTTCACCAACTGCACCAACTGCGGCCCGCGCTTCACTATCGTTCAGGATGTGCCTTATGACCGCGCCTTCACGACTATGAGCGCGTTCCCGATGTGCGGCGAGTGCCAGGCCGAGTACGATGACCCGCTCAACCGCCGCTTCCACGCCCAGCCGAACGCCTGTCCGGTCTGCGGCCCCCAGGTGCGCTTGCTCGATAAGGAATGGAGTCCCATCTCCGTTGAGGATGTCATCTCAGATGCGGCGCGCAGGCTCAGTGAGGGCGCAATCATCGCTGTCAAGGGTATAGGCGGCTACCATCTCGCCTGTGACGCGCTCAACGCTGAGGCTGTGTACCTTCTCAGGGCACGCAAGCGCCGAGAGGCAAAGCCATTCGCGCTGATGGTCCCCGACCTGGAGACTGCCGCCGGATTATGTGAGGTAAGCGACTACGAAGCCGACTTGCTCCAATCGAGGCGGCGGCCCATAGTGCTTTTGAAGCATCGGTCTCCATCGCCCGTAGCGCCTGACATTGCACCCGGCCACAAAACTCTGGGTATCATGCTGCCCTATACTCCATTGCACTACCTGTTGCTCCGTAGATTCGCGGCAATGAAGGGGGCTGGCAGTAGTGCCGCGCTGGTCATGACGAGCGGCAACATAAGCGACGAGCCTATTGCCTATCAGGACGAGGACGCACGAATACGATTGGCCTCGATAGCTGACTTCACGCTTACGCACAACAGGGACATTCATATACGCTGCGACGACTCGATAGCTCGTATCGTTGCCGGGGGCGAGCAGATATTCCGCCGGTCCCGTAGTTATGCGCCTGAGCCATTGTCACTTCCCATTGCCGCGCCCATACCTCTCCTCGCAACGGGCGGCCACCTGAAGAACACCTTCTGCCTGGCGAAGGGGCAACAAGCCTTCGTCAGCCACCATATCGGCGATATGGAGAACCTGGAAGCGCTGACATCATTTAAGGAGGGGATCGAGCATTATAGTCGTCTTTTCGATATCCAACCTCAGGCTGTAGCCTACGACCTGCACCCAGAATACATGGCGACCAAGTTCGCACTGGGCCTTGACTTACCGCATAAGGTCGGGGTACAACACCACCACGCCCACATCGCCAGTGTAATCGCTGAGCATGGTCTTGAAGGAACGGTCATAGGTGTAGCCGCCGATGGGACGGGGTATGGAATAGATGGAGCGATCTGGGGTTGTGAGATAATGGTAGCCGACCTGCTGGGGTTTGAGCGTGTTGCTCACTTGCAATATGTTCCGTTGCCCGGTGGCGAGCAGGCAGTGCGCCAACCCTGGCGCATGGCAGCCGTCTACCTGGAGAGAGCATTCGGCCAGGACTTCTTGACACTCGACATCCCATTCGTGCGCGGGTTAAACCAGGCGAGGTGGCGACCACTGGCACAAATGATATCGAAGGGCATTAATGCACCACTAACATCTAGCCTGGGTAGGCTCTTTGACGCTGTGGCGGCGCTGCTCGGAGTGCGGCAAGTGGCGCTTTACGAGGGCCAGGCAGCAATTGAGTTGGAGATGCAGGCTGAACCGTCCGAGCAGACTTACCCATTCAATATTACGGGCAGCAGCTTGGCTCAACTTGATGTCACCCCCATGTTCAAGGCGATTGTCGAGGAGATCAGGCAAGGTGTGCCTGTACCCAGAATTGCAGGCAACTTCCACCGCACAGTAGCCGAAATGCTGGCAGCATCGTGCATCCAGGCACGAGCAGCTAGCGGCCACGACAGGGTAGCATTAAGCGGCGGCGTATTCCAGAACAAGCTGCTGTTGGAGCAGATGGCGCACCGGCTCAAAGAGTTAGGCTTTGAGGTTTATATCAACCGTCGCGTCCCACCCAACGACGGCGGTCTGAGTTACGGGCAAGCGGCGGTGGCTGCCGCAATTCTGAGGTGAATGTTCAAAGTTCAAAGTAGATTACAACCTTAAACCTTGAACTTTGAACTTTGAACATGGACAATAACGGCAACGGCAATGGCAACAAGCAGTAAGGAGTCACGCTATGTGTTTAGGAATACCGGGTCAGATACTGGAAATCGTGGACGATGAAAACAGCATCGCAAAAGTAGATGTTTCCGGCGTGCGCCGCAACGTGAGCGTCGCGCTCGTGAAGCCCGAAGGTATAGCCGTCGGCGACTGGGTGCTGATCCACGTCGGTTTCGCCATGAGCAAGATTGACGAGAAGGAGGCTAAGGACACGTTGGACTTGCTCTACGGCATGGGCGAGGCCTTTGAGGAGGAGCTAGAGATGCTCCAGAAGAGTCGCATCAATTAGCGATGTCGGACGACGGACGACGGGCGACGCATGTCAAGTAACTCAAAACTCAAAACTCAAAACTCAAAACTCACGCAGTTGGTGGAAGCGCGCTTCCACCAAAGCATCATCGTGCCCCAGACGTTTTTCGAGACTGAAGCCGCTCGCATCGCGGATTCGTGTTGGGCGATGGCGAAGCGTTTCCACGCTGGCGGGCGTCTTCTAGCATTCGGCAATGGCAGCGCAGCTACCGACGCCCAGCATATCTCAGTCGAGTTCGTCCACCCTGTCATCGTGGGTAAACGCGCCCTGCCCGCCCTCTCGCTGACCAACGACAGCGCCATCATAAGCGGTCTCAGCGCCACTAGCACAGGCGGGGCGGATTTCGCTCACCAGTTGGCTCTGCTTGCGAGGCCTCAGGACATGGCGGTAGGGTTTTCAACGCGCGGCGACGATGCTAACGTGCTGAAAGGGTTAGTTGAGGCGCAACGTATTGGCCTACTCGCCCTGGGGCTTACGGGCGGCGACGGCGGGCTTATGTCCCAGGCGGGCCTCGATTACTGCTTCGTGGTCCCAAGCGATGACCCTCTAGTTGTGCAGGAAACCCACGAAACGCTGTACCACGTCTGGTGGGAGTTGGTACACGTCTTCTTTGAGCATGAAGGATTACTGAAATGAGCCAGGACAAACCAGGCGTAAATCTTATGGATACGGCTTGGCAAGATGCCGATTTCCACTGTATCACCTGCTCGGATGAAGCGGTTTCTGTTCGCGTGATCAGTGTTGACCAGGCTACCGCGCTGGCCCAGGTTGCGGTTGGCGACAGCA